>JAPKZE010000462.1 GCA_026393955.1 Candidatus Aminicenantota bacterium | reverse complement strand
CGAGAGCAGAGGCGTCATCGTCAGAGAGGCCAGAGGACCTGAATTCTAAGTCTTGACAAAAGTAAGTAAGGAGCATATAAAAAATGTTGGAGTATGATATGGTAAGAAAAACTGTCGTGATGGACGAAAAGCTGGCTAGCGATCTCGATCTCTTCGCCAAGAAAGAAGCTCGCGACTTTTCGGGAGCTTTGCGCTATGCCGCTCGCATCGGCCTCCTGGCCATCGAGAATCCCGAGCTGACCGTCCAGGAAATTAAGGACATCCTCGAGGCCAAGGCCGAGTACGAAGAAGGGCGCACGACCGAGCTCGATCCGCGGGCCATTTGATGAAGTTCCGAGAAACCTCGAAATTTCGGAAGCTGAGAAGGAAGCTGGTGGACGCCGACGAACGTGACGCCCTAAAGCAGGCCGTCCTACGGCTCGCCGCGGCCCCCGAATCGGGAAAGAAACTCAAGGGTGAGCTCTGTGAGCTCCGATCCCTTCGATTCGCCGTCCGTGGCCAACCCAGGCGTTTGGTCTACAAGATCGATAAGGATATGATCGTCCTCTTCTCCTTCGGCCCCCGCCAAGGGATCTACAAATAGGTCAGGAGATCGCCTTGCGTTCGGCGGGGAAACGCTCGTATTCCCGGGTCTCGACGATCTCGCGGAGATGGCGGACGAGCGTCCAGAGCTCGGTGAAGGTGTTGTAGAGCGCGATTGGCGCGATCCGGACGATGTCGGGGGGCCGGAAATCGGGGACGATGCCATGGGCGCGCAAGGCCTCGGCGATCCGCAGGCCCTCGGGATGCCGGACCGCGACGTGGCCGCCGCGCCGAGCCTCCTCGCGCGGCGTCCCGATCGAGAATCCGTAGGGCGGAGCGGCCAGCAAGGCGTCGGCCATGTCCATCAGGAACCGCGTCATGCGGAGCGATTTTTCCCGGACGGCGGCCATCCCGGCCGCCTCGAAGATCCCGAGGGAACCGATGAGCGGCGCGGCGTTCAGGATCGAAGGCGACGAGATCTGGAACCGGCCCGCGTCGGGAGACGGGGTGAAATCGAGGGCCATATCGAACTGCTTCTCTTTGGCCGAGCCGAACCAGCCGGCCAGGGCCGGGTCCAGGCCGAAGTGCCGCCGGTTGACGTAGAGGAAGGCGGTCGCCCCCGGGCCGCCGTTGAGGTACTTGTAGCTGCACCACAGGGCGAAATCGACGCCCCAGCGGTCGAGTTCGTGCGGCACCGCCCCGACGGAATGGGAGCAATCGAAGCCGATCGGGATCCTCTTCTCGTGCGCCCGGGCCGTCAGGAATTCCAGGTCGAGGAGCTGGCCGCTCCGGTAGAGCACGGAGGGGAGGAAGGCGAGGGCCGTCGTCTCGTCGAAATGCCGGGCGATCTCGGCCTCGTTCAGGGTCAAGCCGTCCGGGCTGCGAACGAGGATGAGATGTTCGGCCGGGTCGAGGCCCCGCAGCTTGAGGACGCTTTTCAGCGCGTAGATGTCGGTCGGGAAATCGAGCTCGTCGGCGACGATCTTCGTCCGCCGGCCCTCGGGCCGGTAGAACGTGTTGACCAGGGCGTGGATGTTGACCGTCGTCGTCCCGGACATCACGACTTCGTCGGGGGCCGCGCCGACGAGGGGCGCGCACCGTGCGCCGAGCCGTTCGGCGAGATGGAACCAGGGCGGATCGGCCTCGAGCCAGCCCCGGATGGCCAATGTTTTCCAGGCATCAACGGCCCCGTCGAGCGCGGCCCGGGCGTCCCGGGACAGTAGCCCCAGCGAGTTGCCGTCGAGGTAGATCGTCCCGGACGGGGTGGCGAACCGCCGCCGAAACCTCTTGAGCGGATCCGTCCGATCGAGGCGCCGGGCCCGGTCGCGGAAGTCGCGCAGTGAATCCGTCATGTCATCGGCCTTTCAAAATGGGGACACGTACCTCCGGTACATGTCCCCGGCTCATCCTCCTCATCGGCCATGGGCCCCTCTCCTCATGGGACAGTCCCGGCAGGGGCCCAGGCTGCCCGCCAGTCCTCTCCCGGGAAGGGCTGTCCCTCGGGTGAGCGGCTTTTCCCCGTGTTCCCTCCCTATTTCCTTTTGTCGGGATAGAGCGGATGCTTGGGCACCTCGACCGGGTCCTTGGCGATGAGCTCCTGGAGGTGCTTGACGGCGGCCTCGAGTTGGGCGTCCCGGCCGGCGAAAGTCGCGTGGGGCAGGTTGTCGACGACGATGTCCGGGTCGACGCCGTGCCCCTCGATGAGCCACTCGCCCTCGGGCCCGTAGACGCCCGTCTCGGCCGCCGAAGCCAATCCTCGGTCGACGAGAACGTTGGACGAGCTCAGCCATATTTCGCCGCCCCAGGTCCTCGTCCCGATGACCTTTCCCAGGCCGAGCCGGCGGAAGCCTTCGGCGAAGGCCTCGCCGTCCGAGGCGGTCCGTTCGTCGCAGAGGACGACCAGGTGGCCGCGGAAGGCGTGCTGCATGTTCCAGGTCGGCTTCCCGACCCGGTCCTGCCAGTAGAACCAGGCTTTGCGCAGGAGCTTTTCCAGGATCCAGGAGTCGATGTTGCCGCCGCGGTTGTGGCGGACGTCGATGATCAGGCCCCTGCGGTCGAAGACGGGGTAGAAGTTCTTGACCCACTCGGTGTAGTTATCGTCTCCCATGGCCCTCAGGTGGACGTAGCCGAGGTCGCCCTTGCCGGCCTTCTCGACCTCGATCCGGCGGGTGTATTCCCATTCGCTGTAGCGGAGGTCGGCCTCGGCGCCAGGCGTCATGGGCACGACGATCTCCTTGCGGGCCGCCCCGCCCGCCGCCGGCTTGATCTCGAGCAGGACCTGCTGGCCGGCCGTGCCGCGAAGGAGGAGCGAGGGATCGGGGACGCCGAGGGTCGGCAGGCCGTTGATGCCGGCGATGATCTCGGCTTCGCGGATGGCCGACATCGGCTTGCCCAGCGGCGACAGGTTGTCCGGGTACTCGGGGTCGGATCGGTAGATGTGGTCGATGCGGTAGCCGCCCTTGGCTTCGTCGCGGACGAGACGGGCCCCGAGCGAGCCGGGCGAGACGTTGTCGGCCGGCTGCCTCAGGTCGCCGCCGCGGACGAAGGTATGCAGGGCCGAGAGCTCGCCGACGAGATGGGCCAGGAGGTCGTTGAGCTCGGCCCGGTCGCTGACGCGCTCGACGAACGGCCGGTGCCGCTCGAGCAGGCCTTGGTAATCGACGTTGTGGAGGTTGCGGTCGTAGAAATAGTCGCGCTCCATGCGCCAGGCGTCGACGAACATCTGGCGCCACTCCTCGCGGGGATCGACGGAGAAGGTCCAGTTGGCGAGGTCGACCCGCCGCTCGGCCAGCGTCTGGCTCGTCGGCTGGGCCGTCCCGGCGTCGATGACGTAGAGGTCGGCGCCCTTGCGCACGAGGAGCTTCTTACCGTCGGCCGAGAGCTCGAAATTCCGGACGTCCTCGATGAGCGTCTTGGCCTGGACGTTGCGGTTCTTGATCTCGACGGCCTGGAGCTTGGGCTGGCCGGCGGCGTTCGAGCTCTCATCGACGAAGAAGAGCGTCTTCTCTCCGATGGCGAGCCCGCTATACACACTCGGGGGAAGGGGGACCTCGAAGATCCGCTCCGGCAGGCCGGAGAGGGCTATCTCGACCTTCACGGCGGGGGCCGGCTTGGGCGCTTCCTTGGCCGGTTTATCGGCCGCGGCGGCGGCCTTCGCCTCCGAGGGCTTATCCTCCCCTTCGCCTTTCTTCTCCGCCTGGAGCTCGGTGGCCGGGGCGAAGGGGAAGGGGTCCTTTCCGCTCA
>JAPKZE010000364.1 GCA_026393955.1 Candidatus Aminicenantota bacterium | reverse complement strand
GGAATTCTACGGGCTCGAGCTCGATTACGGGGTCCAGGGCGTCCCTCTCACGCTCCGGGACTCGAAGAAGATCAAGGCCGGCCTCGAGTACCGGCCCGCCCCCCATCTCGCGGTCCGGGCCGGCTACGCCAGGCACCAAAGCACGGTCGACGAGGCCGGGCGGACGCCCGTCTATCCCGACCTCGACCGCAACTACTATTCGCTCGGGTTCGGCTACGAGGGGCCCCTGTTCTCGATCTATCAAGACGACCAGAGGGTCAGCGACCTGTCCTTCGACGTCTTCCTCCGCTACGCCTCGGCCGTCCCGGGACCGTCGGCGTACCCAGGCCTCGAGCTGACCTACGAGTCGAACCGCCTGACCTTCGGCATCGGCGCGGGCTTCATCTTCTAGACCGCGTGCCGTATAAAGAGCGTCCGGCCGCGGCCCGGCCGGCGCGAGGAGGAGCATCATGTCGTCACGTCTCAAGGCCCTTTCGATCATCGTCGTTCTCGTCCTGGCATCCGGCGCGGCGCTGGCGGCGGCCGAAAAGCCGCTTCTGGCCCAGCATCCGTCGCTCAGCCGGACGCACATCGTTTTCGCCTACGCCGGCGACCTCTGGCTCGTCGGGCGCGACGGCGGCGCGGCATCGCGGCTGACGACCGGCGTCGGCCTCGAAAGCCTGCCGTCCTTCTCCCCCGACGGCGCGCTCGTCGCCTTCTCCGGGCAGTACGACGGGAACACGGACGTCTATGTCGTCCCGGCGGCCGGGGGCATCCCCCGCCGTCTGACCTATCATCCGGACGCGGACGAGGTCGTCGGCTGGACGCCCGACGGCAAACGGATCCTCTTCCGTTCGGGCCGGTCCAGCGCGACGGCCGGCCTCCCCAAGCTCTACACCGTGGGCCTCGAGGGCGGCTTCCCCGAGGAGCTGCCGCTCCCGACCGCGGTTTCCGGCTCCTACTCCGCCGACGGCGCGCGCCTGGCCTACGTGCCGACCATGCAGTGGCAGGTGGCCTGGAAGCGCTACCAGGGCGGCCAAACGACGCCCGTTTGGGTCGTCACGATGGCCGACCTCAAGGTCGAAAAGGTCCCCCGCGAGAACTCCAACGACTCGAACCCGATCTGGCTCGGCGGCAAGATCTACTTCCTGTCCGACCGGAAGGGCCCCGTGTCGCTCTTCGTCTATGACCTGGCGACGAAGAAGGTCGAGCAGGCCCTGGGGAACGACGGACTCGACTTCAAGTCGGCCGCGGCCGGTCCCGGCGGGATCGTCATCGAGCAGTTCGGCGCTCTCCGCCTCTTCGACCCGGCCACGGGCACGGCCAAGGCCGTCCCGGTCTCGCTCGAGGGCGACCTGTCCGAGGTCCGGCCGCACTACGTCAAGGTCGGCTCGCGCATCGCCTCGGCCTCCGTTTCGCCGAACGGCGCCCGGGCCGTGTTCGAGGCCCGCGGCGAGATCCTGACCGTCCCGGCCGAGAAGGGCGACATCCGCAACCTGACCAAGACGACGGGCGTCATGGAGCGCGACCCGTCGTGGTCGCCCGACGGCAAGTCCGTCGCCTACTTCTCGGACGAGTCCGGGGAATACGCCCTGCACATCAAGGACCAGGCCGGACAGGCGCCGGTCAAAAAGATCGCCCTCGGTGAGCCGCCGTCCTTCTTCTACTGGCCCGTCTGGTCGCCCGACGGCAAAAAGATCGCCTACCACGACAAGCGCTTGACGGTCTGGTACGTCGACATCGACAAGGGCATCCCCATCAAGGTCGACTCGACCACCTACTACAATCCCACGCTCACTTTCGATATCGGCTGGTCGCCGGACAGCCGCTGGCTGACTTACGGCAAGCAGGTGCCGAGCCACATGGACGTCATCTGTGTCTATTCGCTCGAGACCGGCAAGGTCTCCCAGGTTACCGACGGCCTGAGCGATGCCAAGTACCCCGCCTTCGACCGGAGCGGGAAATACCTCTTCTTCACCGCCAGTACAGACGTCGGGCTGACGCCGGGCTGGCTGAACATGACCAGCATGGACCGGCCGGTCACCCGGAGCGTCTACGTCGCCGTCCTGAAGAAGGACCTGCCTTCGCCGCTCGCGCCCGAGAGCGACGACGAAAAGCCCAAGGAGGAGGAGAAGAAGGCGGACGCGCCCAAGGCCGACGCCAAGAAGCCCGGCGGCGACAAGGACAAGGGAGCCGAAAAGGAGAAGCCCAAGGAGGCCGAGAAGGTCGCGATCGACCTCGAGGGGATCGGCCAGCGCATCCTGGCCCTGCCCATCCCGGCCAAGAACTACATCTCCCTCGGGACAGGCAAGGAGGGCATCGTCTTCCTGCTCGAGGCGCCCCAGGCGTTCACGGCCATGCTCGCCGGCTCGGGCGCGAACACCCTCCAGAAGTTCGATCTGAGCACGCGCAAGCTCGACAAGTTCCTGGACGGCGTCAACAACTTTTGGCTGTCGGCCACGGGTGAGAAGATCCTGTTCAGCCAGGGCGGGCAGTGGACCATCGCCGGGACGGCCGGGCCGGTCGAGCCCGGCAAGGGCGCCCTGAACACCGGCGCCATGGAGGTCTACGCCGAGCCGCTGGTCGAGTGGAAACAGATGTACCACGAGGCCTGGCGGATCGAGCGCGACTTCTTCTACGACGCCGGCCTCCACGGACTCGATCTGGCCACTATCGAGACGCGCTATGCCCCCTACGTCGAAGGGGTGGCCAGCCGGCAGGACCTGAACTACCTGTTCGAGGAGATGCTCGGCGAGCTGACGTGCGGCCACGTCTTCATCGGCGGCGGCGACATGCCCGAGGTGAAGAGCGTCGGCGTCGGCCTGCTCGGCGCGGACTACCGGATCGAGAACGGCCGCTACCGGTTCGCCCGCGTCTATAACGGCGAGAACTGGAACCCGCGGCTGCGGGCCCCGCTGACCCAGCCCGGCGTCAACGTCGCGGCCGGCGAGTACCTGCTCGCCGTCAACGGCCGCGAGGTCACGGCGGCCGAAGAGGTCTACCGGCCCTTCGAGGCGACCTCGGGCAAGCAGACGGTGATCAAGGTCGGGCCGACGCCCGACGGCAAGGGCGCCCGCGAGGTCACGGTCGTGCCGGTCGGCAACGAGTACAGCCTGCGCAACCTGGCCTGGGTCGAGGACAACCGGCGCAAGGTGGACCGGATGAGCGGCGGGCGGCTGGCCTACGTCTGGCTGCCGGACACCGCCGAGGGCGGCTACACGAACTTCAACCGCTATTACTTCGCCCAGGTCGGCAAGGAGGGCGCGGTCATCGACGAGCGCTTCAACCAGGGCGGGCTCATCGCCGACTACATCATCGACTACTTGCGCCGGCCCCTGATGGGCTATTTCGCGTCGCGCGACGGGGCCGACTACATCACGCCGGTGGGCTCGATCTACGGGCCCAAGGTCATGGTCATCAACGAGTACGCCGGCTCGGGCGGCGATATGATGCCGTGGCTGTTCCGGGCGGCCGGGATCGGGCCGCTCGTCGGCACGCGGACGTGGGGCGGCCTGGTCGGCATGGCCGGGGCGGCCATGCTGATGGACGGCGGGATGACCGGCGCGCCGCAGAGCGGCTTCTGGAACCCCAACGGGACGTGGGACGTCGAGAACCACGGCGTCGACCCGGACTACGTGGTCGAGATGGACCCGGCGGCGGTCAAGGCCGGAAGCGATCCCCAGCTGGAGAAGGCGGTCGCGGTGGCGCTGGAGCTCCTGGGCAAGAACCCGCCCCCGAAGCACAAGAAGCCGGCCTATCCGGATTATCAGAAGAAGAAGTGAAGATCTTAGCGTCCTGAAATAACGTCCGCCTTCCGCGACTTGGGCGTGACGTCGATCGAGACGAGCTTGCCGCCGCGGACGCTCCCTTCGACGACCGTGTTGTCGGGGGTGTGCAGCTTGAAATCGGCATCCCAGCCGGCCGGCCAGGCCGGGAGAAGCCGGATGTCCCTGTCCTCCGCCTGAAGC
>JAPKZE010000124.1 GCA_026393955.1 Candidatus Aminicenantota bacterium | reverse complement strand
GAGGCCGAGTCCGAGGTCCGGGCGCTCATCCGCAGCCTCGGCCTCGAGGATCGGATCAAGCTGATCCCCTGGATGTCCCGCGACGAGCTCATGGGCCGAATGCAGGCGTGCGACGTCCTTCTTTTCCCCAGCTTCCGCGATGGGGGCGGGGCCGTCGTGGTCGAAGCCATGGCCTGCGCCAAGCCCGTCGTCTGCCTCGACACGGGCGGACCGGCGTTCCATGTCCAGGATCAGTGGGGCATCAAGGTCCCCCCGGGAGATCCGGCCGCGGTCGTCGACGGCCTGGCTGCGGCGCTGGCGCGGCTCGCCGCGGATCCGGCCCTGAGGGCACGCATGGGCCGGGCCGGCCGGGAGCGGGTCCTGTCCTACTATCTCTGGGACAAGCTCGGGGACCGGCTCGCGGAGATCTACGGGGAGGTCCTGTCGTGATCTTCTCGCTCGTCCTCTGGGGGCTCGTCTGGGGCGGGATGTTCACCGGGCCCTACAACCTCGTGCCGTTCCCCTCGATCCACGACCGCCTGGCCCTCTTCCAGGGCCTCCGGGCCCTGCTGCCGGTCGCGGCCGCCTACATCGCCCTGCTCTGGGCCCTGGCCGCCCGGGCCCGCTTCCGCTTCGGCGCGACGACGCTCGGACTCCTCACTTTTTACGGCGGGCTCGGCCTGGTCGCGTCGATCTTCCTCTCGCCCGACACGCCCACGTCCCTGTACTGGGCGACCGTCTATCTCGCGCCGCTGCTCGTCGCGTGGTTCGTTATCGAGCGGCCCGAGCCCCTGCCCGTCCTCAGGGCCATCCTGCGCGCGAACAACGCCATCGTCATCTTCCTGATGCTGGCCGTCCTGCCCGAGGCCGCCCGGTTCGGCTTCGGCCAGGCGGTCCGCCGCGAGATCTACATGATGCCTTTCGGCCTCGGCGAGGTCCGGGCCAACGGCGTCGGCCGCTACGCCATCGTGGTGCTCATCATCGCCGGCGTCAGCCTGGTCACTTCGCATTCGAAGACACGGCTGGCCTGGCTGCCGCTCGTCGTCCCGGCCGTCTTCATCCTCATGCAGACCCAGTCCCGGTCGTCCCTGCTCGGGCTGGCCGTGGCCAGCATGCTCTTCGTCCTCATCCGCGGCGTCAACCTGCGCTTCCTCGTCGCCGGGCCCGTGGCCGCCTACGTCATCTGGGTCTCTGGGGTGACCTGGCGGGCCAAAGGCGTGCTCGGTTCGCTCGTCTTCCTCACCGGCCGGCAGAGCACTTGGCAGAAAGGCCTGGCTCGGATCGGCGAATCGCCCGTCCTCGGCTGGGGCTTCCACGCCGACCGGCTCCTGCTCGACTCGGAGCACATGCACAATTCCTATCTCCATGCCGCCATCCAGGCCGGGATCGTGGGCGCCCTGCTCTTCGCCGCAGCCGTCGTCGTCCTATGGGCCTTCCTGTGGCGGGGCGGCGTCCTCGGCCGCATCCGGACGGCCGCGGAACCCGATCAGGCGTTCCTCATGCAGTCCGTGCTCATCCTGGGCTTCC
>JAPKZE010000285.1 GCA_026393955.1 Candidatus Aminicenantota bacterium | reverse complement strand
GGTCCGAGCTCAAGCCCCGCAAGGTCAAGATCGTCACGCCCATCCAGGCTCAGGTCGAGAAGCCGAAAAAGTAAGCCCCACGGACCCCTGACCAAGGCGGCCCCTCCGGCGGCGGGAAGCGGACTCTTGGGAGCGACCCGGCAGAATCGGGGCTGAGCACTCGAAGCCGCGATTCTGCGAAATATCTGAGAAGAGTGTTCTTTTTAAGATACTTCCCAGAATAGCGGCTCCGAGCCGCTCCGCCGCTATTCTGGAGCTCCGCTCCGAAGACTCCGCTGCGCGCCGATCCCTTGCTGCCTCGAGAGGGATCCGCTGGCCGCCTTGAGTTGCCCTACGGCTGGGACGATTCGGCCTCGCCGGTCGTCCCTTCAATTATGAGGAAGGCGCGCCGTGGACGACCGAGACCTGTGCTGGCTGGCCCTTAACCTGGTCTTCTATGGCCCGAGCGCGGCCACCCGCCGCGTCCTTGGCCGCTTCTCCGCGGTCACCGACGTCTTCCGGGCGTCCCGGGCCGACTTCGACGGGCTCCGCCTGGACGGGGAGGCCGTCGAGGCCATCGTGTCGGGGCGGGCGATCGACCGGGCCGGGCGGGAATTGGAAAAAATCGGACGGAAGGCGTATACTCTTTTGACCCTTGACAGCCCCGGATACCCGGGGTACTTGCGAGAGATCTTCGATCCTCCGTTCGTCCTCTATTGCGAGGGCGATCCGGAGACTCTTCGAAATCCCGCGGTGGCCGTCGTCGGCGCCCGCCGGCCCACCCCTTACGGACGGGCCGTGGCCGAGAAGCTGGCCGGCGACCTGGCCGGCCGCGGTTGCGTCATCGCCAGCGGCTTGGCCGCCGGGATCGACGCTTGCGCCCATCGGGGGGCTCTCCAGAAGGGAAGGACGGTGGCGGTGCTCGGTTCCGGTTTGGACGTTCCGTATCCGTGGGAGAACCGCGGTCTGCACCGGGAGATCGCCGGGCGCGGGGCCGTCGTGACGGAGTTCGCCCTCGAGACCCCGCCGCTCGCGGAGAATTTTCCCGTCCGCAACCGGATCATCAGCGGCCTGTCGGTCGGCCTGGTCGTCGTCGAGGCCGCCCGGAAGAGCGGCTCGCTTATCACGGCCAAGCTGGCCCTCTCGCAGGACCGCGAAGTCATGGCCGTGCCGGGCAACGTGACCTCGGAGCTCTCCGCCGGGCCGAACGGCCTCCTCCGGGACGGGGCCAAGCTCGTCGCCTCCTGGGAGGACGTGGCCGAAGCCCTGCCGTCGCCGTGGCGGGAGAATCTCCTTGCGCAGCGGGAAGAGAAAGAGGAGAATAGCGGCGCTTCTCTGAGCCGGGAAGAGCGCCGACTGCTGGAGGAGCTGCCCGTCGACGCGGCCTTGCCCATCGATGAGCTGGCCGAGCACACGGGCTTATCGGTCTCCAGCCTGCTGGCGTTGCTGCTCGGCCTCGAGCTGAAGGGGGCCGTCGTCCAGCATCCCGGGAAAGAGTTCCAGAGGAGAATGTAATTGGCGAAAACGCTCGTCATCGTCGAATCGCCGGCCAAGGCGAAAACGGTCAACCACTATCTCGGTGAGGACTACGTCGTCAAGGCCTCCATGGGCCACGTCCGCGACCTGCCCAAGAAAAAGATGGGTGTCGACATCGAGAAGGACTTCGAGCCGACCTACGAAGTCATCCTCGAAAAGAAAAAGACCGTCGCCGACCTCAAAAAGGCGGCCAAGGAAAGCGAGCGGGTCATTCTCGCGGCCGACCCCGACCGGGAGGGCGAAGCCATCTCCTGGCACCTCAGCCAGCTCCTGGCCGACGCCAACCCGAACATCTTCAGGGTCTCCTTCAACGAGATCACCGCGGAAGGCGTCCAGGCGGCCTTTCAGAACCTCGGCCAGATCGACCTCAACCTGTTCGAGGCCCAGCAATCGCGCCGCGTCCTCGACCGGCTCATCGGCTATAAGATCAGCCCCCTCCTGTGGAAAAAGATCGCCCGGGGCCTGGCTGCGGGCCGAGTCCAATCCGTGGCCGTCCGCCTCATCGTCGACCGGGAGAAGGAGATCGAAGCCTTCGTCCCCGAGGAATACTGGCCGTTCACGGCCCTGCTCGAGGCCCAGAACCCTCCGGCCTTCAAGGCCGTCCTGGCCAAGGTCGACGAAAAGAAAGCCAAGGTCCATAACGAAGAAGAAGCCAAGATCGTCCGCGAGGAATGCGAGCGGGCGCCGTTCATCCTGGACAAGGTCCAGGTCAAGCCCAAGCTCAAGCACCCCGGACCGCCCTACATCACAGCCACTCTCCAGCAGGACGGCGTCCGGCTCCTGCGCTTCCCGGTCAAGAAGACAATGTTCGTCGCCCAGAAGCTCTACGAAGGCATGCCCATCGGCGAGCTCGGCCAGACCGGTCTCATCACCTACATGCGCACGGACTCCGTCCGCGTCTCCGAAGCGGCCCAGGCCGCGGCCCGGGCCTACATCGGCCAGAGCTATTCGCCGGGCCACGTCCCGGCCAAGCCGAACGAGTACAAGAGCAAGAAAAAGACCCAGGACGCCCACGAGGCCATCCGGCCCGCCCACATCGAGCTCACCCCGGAAAAGGTCAAGCCCTTCCTCAAGAAAGAGGAGTACGATCTCTACAAGCTCGTCTGGAGGAAATTCATCGCCTCCCAGATGGCCGCGGCCAAGATCGAGGAAACGGCCTTCGACATCTCCTCCGGCCGCTACCTCTTCCAGGCCAAGGGCGAGGTGGTCAAGTTCGACGGCTTCCTGGCCGTCTGGCCGAACGGAGGAAGCGATAAGGAGACCCTGCCCAAGGCCGCGGCCGGCGAGACGCTCAAGCTCCTGGGCCTCGAGACCAAGCGGAAATTCACCGAGGGTCCGGCCCGCTACACGGAAGGGACGCTGGTCAAGGAGCTCGAGGCGCGCGGCATCGGCCGGCCGAGCACCTACGCGCCGACCATCGCCAGCATCCAGAGCAGGACCTATGTCGTCAAGGAGGATGGAAAATTCAAGCCTACCGAACTCGGGAAGTACGTCACCGAGTTTCTCATCAAGCATTTCGTCAAGCTCATGGAATACAAGTTCACGGCCCGCATGGAGGAAGAGCTGGACGAGATCTCCGAAGGCGCCCGGAAAGGGGTCGAAGTCCTCAGAGAGTTCTACACCCTGCTCGAGACCTATCTCAAGGCGGCCGGCGAGTCCGTAGGCGTCAAGGAGACGGGCATCCCGCTCGACGAGAAATGCCCGAAGTGCGGCGCGGCCCTGGTCGTCAAGAGCGGCCGCTTCGGCCAGTTCAAAGCCTGCTCCACTTATCCGACCTGCAATTTCCGCGAAAGCCTGGACAAGAAGGAATCGAAGCCCCTCGACGAGAAGTGTCCCGAGTGCGGCTCCCCGCTGGAGCAGAAGTTCGGCCGCTTCGGCCCCTTCATCGCCTGCTCGGATTACCCCAAGTGCAAATACATCAAGAAGAACAAGCCGATCGAGACGGGCATCGTCTGCCCGACCGGCTGCGGCGGACACATCCTGAAGCGGAAAACGCGCCGGGGCAAGTACTTCTTCGGCTGCAGCCGCTACCCGAAGTGCCACTTCGCCTCATGGGACGACCCGATCGAACGGCCCTGCCCGCAGTGCGGGGAGAAGATCCTGTACCGGAAGAACCTGATCAAGGGCGAGCCCTACATCTACTGCAAGAACGAGAAGTGCGCGTTCAAGGAAGCGGCGCCCCGGGAGAAGATCTGGGAGACGGCCGCGGCGGACGAGGCGGCCGGAGCGCCCGGACCGTCCCAGGCTCCGGGAGAGGGCGGGCCCGGCGAGGCCGGGCCGGGCGGCACCGATGAACAGGGAAATCGCTGAGTTCCTGGCCTTCCTCAGACACGAGAAGAACGCCTCCCCCCACACCCTGGCCGGCTACGAGCGCGACCTGCTCCAGGTCGCGGCCTACCTGAAAGAGCGCGAGGTCCGCTGGGACAAGGCCGGCAACGTCGTCCTGCGCGGATTCCTGGCCGAGCTCCACGAGAAAAAGCGGAGGAAGTCGACCATCGGCCGCAAGCTCGCCGCCCTGCGCTCGTTCTACGACTTCGCCATCCGGAAGAAGTGGATCGCCGAGAACCCGGCCAGGATCCTGGCCCGGCCGCGGCAGGAACAGAAGGTCCCGTCCTTCCTCTCGGAGGACGAGACGGCCGCCCTCCTCGACCTGCCGCGCTCGAACCTGCCGCTCGACCTTCGCGACAAGGCCATCCTGGAGCTCTTCTACGCGACCGGGATCCGCGTCAGCGAGCTCGTCGGCATCGACGCCGCCGACATCCACTTCGGCGAGCGTCTCGTCCGCGTCCGGGGCAAGGGCAAGAAGGAGCGCATCGTCCCGTTCGGCCGCAAGGCCCGCGAGGCCCTCGAGGACTACCGGCGGGTCCGGTCCGGGTTGGCCGCGGGCGGGACCGCCGGCGAGGCCTTTTTCCTCAACTACCGGGGTGGCCGATTGACGACCCGGTCCGTCCAGCGGATGGTCCACAAATGCATCCGCCGCACCGCCGTGGCCCGCAGGATCAGTCCGCACTCGCTCCGCCATTCCTTCGCCTCCCACCTCCTCGGCCGCGGCGCCGATCTGCGCGTCATCCAGGAGCTGCTGGGCCACGCCAGCCTGGCCACGACCCAAAAGTACACCCACGTCGACCTCCAGCAGCTGCTCACCGTTTACCGGAAAAGCCACCCCCGCTCCTAGGGACCGTCCCCGCAGGGGATCGTCCCTCCTGGTCTTCTTCGGCCGCCAACCTTGGTTGACTGCTCTGCCCCGGTTCGTCCACGGGGCTTGACGCGGACGGCCGGGGCTCCTCCGTAAACGGCGCAAAAATAATAGGTTAAGAGGTCCCTGGGGATGGCACGGGTGATGCATAAGAAACGGGCGAAAGGAGGTCACACCCATGACCACAGTCGGACACAAAGTTCTGGCGCTCGGGCTGGCCGCGGCGATCGTCGCGCTGGCGCTCGCCCCGGCCTACGCCCAGCAGGCGGGGCCGAAGGCGAAGATCAACATCAACACGGCTCCGGCCTCGGAGCTCGAGGCGCTGCCGCGGATCGGCCCCACGGTCGCCCAGAGGATCGTCGATTTCCGGACCAAGAACGGAAACTTCAAGAAGGTCGAGGAGATCATGAAGGTCCAGGGGATCGGCGAGAAGATCTTCGACGAGATCAAGGACCTGATCACCGTGGGCGCCGAGACTGCGCCGAAGTGAGGGCGGAGGCCCTGTCCGGACGGCCTCCGGACGGGGCCTTTTTTTTCGCCTCGAGGAAGCGGCGCAGCTTGGCCGCGGCCCGGCCCCGGTGACTGACCCGGTTCTTGAGGGCCGGCGCGAGCTCGGCGAAGGTCCGGCGCAGGGGCGGGTAGTAGAAAAGAGGGTCGTAGCCGAAACCCGAGGCGCCGCGCGGGGCGCGTTCGAGCCGGCCCCTGACCTCGCCGCGGAATTCCGCGACGATCCGGCCTCTCTCGGCCAGGACCATGACGCAAACGAAGCGGGCCTTCCTCGCTGCGGCGGGAACGCGCTCGAGGAGGCGCAGGACCTTGCGGTTGTTCTTCTCGTCGGAAGGCCGCGGGGCGGAGAAGCGGGCCGAGCGGACGCCGGGCGCACCGCCCAGCGCGTCGATCTCGAGGCCGGAGTCCTCGGCCAGGGTCAGGCCCGGCCAGCGCCGGCTGTAGAACAGGCTTTTGGACCGGGCGTTCTCTTCGAAGGTCCGGCCGCGCTCGGCGTGCGCGAGGCCGGGCAGGACGTCCGGGAGGCCGACGACCCCGAGACGCCTGCCGCCGGGGGTCAGGCCTTCGAGGGCGCGCCGGATCTCGCGGACCTTGCCGGGATTTCCGGTCGCCAGGAGGAGGCGCCGCTCAGTCAATCTTCAGCTCTTCGATGTCGGCCAGCTCGAGGAGACCCTGGTTGAACTCCTGTTCCTTATCCTCGGACGCGGAGAAGGAGAAGGCCAGGAGGTAAGAGGAGCCCTCCTGCTTCATGGTCAGCCGCTCCAGCCGGACGCCGTGGTGGAGGGCGAGCTTGCGGAGGCTCGAGAGGATGTAGGGGCGGGCTTTGACCTTGAGGTGGTAATGGAATTGGGACTTGTGGAGGTAGGCGTTCTCGATCCGGCCGAAGGCGAGCAGGGTCGTGATGATCAGGGCGGTGAAGATGAGGGCGGGGACGTAATAGCCGGCGCCGATGACCAGGCCCAGGCCGGCCACGACCCACAGGGTCGAGGCGGTCGTCAGCCCGGCGATCATGCCGCGGGATTGGAAGATCGTCCCGGCGCCGAGAAAGCCGATGCCGGTGATGACCCCCGCGGCCATGCGGACGAGCGTGTCGGGATTGCCGCCCTTGTCCTCGACGAGGAGCGTCGCCAGGCTCATCATCATGGTCGCGGCGATACAGACGAGGATGTTGGTCCGGAAGCCGGCCGGCTTCTGGCTGGCCTCCCGCTCGAGGCCGATGAGGCCGCCGAGGGCGATGGCCAGGATGAGCTTGAGCAGGACCTGGAGGATCTCCATGGCGGTATCTTGTCATCCTCTTTTAACATCGGCCGCTCCGGTTGTCAATCGCCGGCCCCATCTGCTAGAATGGCTCGTCGAAACGATCAGGAGGCCACCCATGTCCGCTCTCATCAGGACCGTCCATGCCCGCGAGATCCTCGATTCCCGCGGCAATCCTACCGTCGAGGTCGAGGTCACGCTCGCCGACGGTTCCTTCGGCCGCGCGGCCGTCCCGTCAGGCGCCTCGACCGGCGTCTACGAGGCCCTCGAGCTCCGCGACGGCGACAAGGCCCGCTACCAGGGCAAGGGCGTCCTGAAGGCCGTCGCTCACGTCAACGCCGCCATCGCCGCGGCCGTTCGGGGTCTCGACGCGCTCGACCAGGCCGCCGTCGACGGGGCCATGCTGGCCCTCGACGGGACCGAATACAAGAGCAAGCTCGGGGCCAACGCCATCCTCGGCGTCAGCATGGCCGTGGCCCGGGCCGCGGCCGCGTCGTCGAAG
>JAPKZE010000007.1 GCA_026393955.1 Candidatus Aminicenantota bacterium | reverse complement strand
AGGACGATCATGATCAGGTAGAACAGGGCGAAGAAGACGATCTTGCCGGCCGGGACGGTGGCGATGACCAGGACGGCGACGTGCATCATGGTGAAGAACAGGGCGATGAAGAAGAACAGCCGGTAACCGAACTGGATCTTGACCCCGGGGATGTTCTCGCCGCAGGCGTACGTGGTCAGCTTGCCGCCGACCTTGGTCAGCTTGGGAGCCATGCCCTTGCCCAGGGCGTAGAGCCCGAAGGCGGCGGCCAGGAAGAAGAAGAAGGCGACGGGCGGGGAGAGAAGCACTCCGATTCCTGTCATGGCTTACCCTTTCAGCTTGGCCAAATCGCGGATGTCGAGCGACTTCGTCTGCCGGTAGATGTTGATGATCAGGGCCAGGGCCGTGGCCACCAGGCTGACCTCGATGACGATGTAGGTGATGACCAGGGCCTGGGCGGTCAGGATGCTGGCCTTGGCGAACCCGGTCGAGAGGAGGAGCAGGCTGATGCCCTTGCCGATGACCTCGATGGCGATGAAGAGCTTGATGAGGTTCCGCTTGCCCAGGAGGCCGAGGAGGCCGGCGAAGACGAGGGCGGCGGCGAAGAAGAGGTAGAGATACCAGGTATTAGTCATGTTTGTCCTTCTTACGGAACAGGGCCAGGACGGCGAAGACGCCGGCCAGGATGACCGCGATCTGGCCGACCAGGTCGAGCGTCCGGCCTTTCCACAGGACGTCGCCGAAGGCGCCCGCCTCCGTCCCGGACGGCAGGGCCGGGACCTTTCCGAGGAGGCTCTTCATGACCAGGGCGTCGATGACGATGAAGGCGACGAAGACGAGCGGGAAGGCCCAGTTCACGAGCTTCGATTCGCGGACATCGTGGCCCGCCCCCGTCAGGGCGATGGTCAGGATGAACAGGACCGTGATCAGGCCCGCGACGACGGAGATCTCGAACACGCCGGCGTACGGCGCGTTCATCCGGAAGAAGATGATCCCCAGGAGGAGGCTGGCCGCGGCCAGGGAGATGGCCGACTTGAGCAGATCCTTGAGCAGGATGGCCAGGACCGAGAAGATCACCAGACCGATGAGAAGGGCAGTTTGCAGGACCATCGTTTAAAATCCCCACGATCCGGTCACGGCGTGGACCCCGTCCGCGAGGACGTCGGCGGCGGGCTGGATCCAGGTGGTGACGGTCGACGAGAAGAGGATGCCGATCCCCACGCAGAGGAGGGCCAGGAGGACGGTGGCGACCGTCATCCAGAAGGGCGCCTCCCGGACGGCGGCCCACTTCTCGTTGAGCTTTCCGAAGAAGGCCTTCCGCTGGATGAGGAGGTAGTACCAGAGGGTCAGGACCGAGGCCAGGACGGCGACGACGGCGAAGACCGGGTGCCCGGCCTGGACGAGGGCGACGATGATGATCAGCTTCGACCAGAACCCGTTGAGCGGCGGCACGCCGGCGATCGACAGGGAACCGATGAGGTTGGTCGCGGCCGTGATCGGCATGCGCTTGGCCAGGCCGCCCATGGCCTCGAGGTCCCGGGTGCCCGTGGCCTGCTGGACGGAGCCGCTGGTCAAGAACAGGAGCCCCTTGGCCAGGGCGTGGTTGAAGAGGTGGAACAGCCCGCCGGCGATGCCGAGGGGCGTGCCGATGCCGATGCCCAGGACGACCAGGCCGACCTGGCTGATCGAAGAGTAGGCCAGCATCCTCTTCATGTCCTTCTGGCCGAGGGCGAGGAAGGCGGCGACGACCATGGACACCGCCCCGAGTCCCATCAGGACCGTCGACAGGGCCGGGGTCAGGCCGAAGACGTTGAGGAAGATGCGGGTCATGGCGTACACGCCGGAGACCTTGATGAGCAAGCCCGACAGGACGGCCGAGATCGGCGCCGGGGCCGACGGGTGGGCGTCCGGGAGCCAGGCGTGGAAGGGGACGAGGGCCGCCTTGAGGCCGAAGCCGAGGAGGAAACAGGCCGAGGCGATCCCGAGGACCGGCCCGGCGTTGAGCTCCTTGAGGGCGGCGGCCACGGCGGCGAAATCGAGGCTGCCGGTCATGCCGAAGACGACCGCGATCGCGGCCAGGAGGAAGGCCGAGGCCACGACCGAGAGCATCAGGTACTTGAAGGCGGCCTCGAGCTCGTCATGCCCGAGCCCGTAGGCGACGAGGGCGTACGAGGCGATGGCGGCCACTTCGAGGAAGACGTACACGCTGAAGAGGTCCGTGGCCAGGACGAGGCCGTTCATCCCGGCTACCATGACCAGGTACAGGGCGTAGTAGTTCGCCTTGGC
>JAPKZE010000109.1 GCA_026393955.1 Candidatus Aminicenantota bacterium | reverse complement strand
CGAGGATCGGCTTCCCCGGGAAGTGACGGCGGAACCGGTCCGCGATGACGGGCACGAGGGCGTTCATGGTCTCTCCTTAAGGGCGGATATTATCATCAGACGCCGCCGGAGGGGAAGAAGTATCAGCCGGCCCCCCGTTCAAACGCCGAAGCTCGTCTTCTGACGGAGCTCGGCGGCCATCCGCTCCGCGGGGTCGACGACCTCCCGGCCGAACCTCGCGTCCAGGTCGGCCGGGTCCTGGAACGGCCAGAACGGCTGGACCCAGCGATACTTCAGGTAGTGGCTGTCGAGCAGGACCTTCTCCCGGCCCGCCTGCCCGATGGGCTGGATGGGGATGGAGGGCAGGAAATGGACCACGGCGTCGAGCGTCTCGCCGATGCGGCGGTCCTCGGTCAGGTCGGCGATGACGAACCGGGACATCCGGCCGAGCGTCTTGACGATCTCGTTCTTGTCGCCCGACCCGGGCAGATGGAAATCGAGGACGAGCGGCGAATAGCCGGCGCGACGAAGGGCTTCCTTGACGGCGGCCAGGACGGGCTTGCGCTCGTCCGTGAAGCGGCCGATGACGAGGACCGTGTTGAGGGTGATGGAGAAGACCTCGTAGCGCGCCTTCTCGTGGTGGAGCAGCATCCCGACGAGCTGGGCCGTCTGGAGGCTGTCGACCGAGAGGACCGGCTGCTGGGCCGGCATGATGTCCAGATCGTGCTGGCGCGCCTCCGTCATGTTGACGTCCCAGAACGAGGTGCCGTAGACCGCGCAGTTGTCGAGGACGGCGCCCGTGAGATCGGTCCGGAGCAGGGTGGCAAAACAGAAGTTGGCGTTGGCGGCGTTGGCCCCGCGGAGGTTCGTCTGCTCGAGCACCGCCTCCTGGAAGTTGGCCCCCTCGAGGTCGGCCTGGCTCAGATCGGCCTCGCTCAGATCGGCCTTGAAGAACGAGGCCTGCCGGAGAACGGCCCCGGCCAGCTTGGCCCGGAAGAGGGACGCCTGGCCGAGATTGGCCCCTTTGAGGCAGGCGCCGATGAGATCGGCCCCGCTCAGGTTGGCCCGGATGAGAAAGGCCCCGCTGAGGTCGGCGCCGTTGAGGTTGGCGCCGGCCAGGTCCGCCTGACTGAGGTTGGCCTTGAAAAGGGTCGCCCGGCTGAGATCGGCCTGGCTCAGCTCGGCCCGGAAAAGCTTGGCCCGGCTGAGGTTGGCTCCGCTGAGATTCGCGCCGTTGAGATGGGCCCCGGTCAGATCGGCCTTGGCCAGATTGGCCCCGGCCAGATTGAGCTCGGCGAGATCGGCCCCGGCGAAATCCGGCAGAATACGGGTGTTCTTCCGCCGCCAATCGTTCCAGCGCTCGATCCGGTCCCGGACGAGATCGATGTGCCCCGCATTCGCCATCGGGCTCATTTTAATGACATTGGCAGGCGCATGTCAATCGGGCCCGGAAGGGACGGTCCCTTCCGGGACAGGGCAGCCAACAGCCTAGTCTCTCTGGGTCAGATTACTTAAGGATCAGATGAAGAACCAGGATCTCCGAGGCGCCGACGGTCCGGACGGGCGGTCCCCAGGCCTGAACCCCGCTCGTCACGAACAGGTGGGCGCCGCCTCGTTCGAGATGCCCCCAGCTCAGATCGTATTGGTGCGCGGTGATGAAGTTGATCGGAAAGAGCTGGCCGTGGTGGGTGTGGCCGGAGAGCTGGATGTCGACACCGGCGGCGCGGGCCTCATCGAATCCCGTGGGCCGATGAGCGAGCAGGATGACCGGAAGGTCGAGAGGGGCGGCCGCGAGCAGCTCGGCGACAGGCATGCGGTCCCTCGAGCGAGCGTCCTTCCGGCCGGCTAGCGTCAGCGCGTCCCCGATGCGGACGACCTCGTCCTGGAGGAGACGGATGCCGGCCCGTTCGAGAAAACCGCCCGCACCGGCGCGGCTAAAACGCTCATGGTTGCCCGGGATACCGTAGGTCCCGTAGACGGAGGACATGCCGCGAAGGGTCCGCTCGTAGCGGCCCATATCCTCC
>JAPKZE010000345.1 GCA_026393955.1 Candidatus Aminicenantota bacterium | reverse complement strand
CTGCTTGTCCACGATCCGGCCCTGCACCAAACCCGTTCGGAGCTGTGCCGACAGGGATAGGGATAGGGCGATCAGGAGAAGGGGGGCGATGAGCACAGCTTTTTTCAATGAAGCCTCCTAGGTCGAAACGGGACCGTGATCATAAAACCGTCCGATGGTCGAATTTGTTCCACCCGATTATAGCAAATCGGGCTCACTTCGTCTTGAGGAACTGCAGACTCCGGGGCTCCCGCTCCATATGGTAGACGATCATGGCCTGGAGGGACCTGCGGATGGCGGCCATCTCCCCAGGGGGGAACGGCGGGGCGCAGCCCCCGGCCGGCGGGTTCTTGCGGATCCAACGGAGGAACCCCTGGATCGCGGGGGGGATCTCGTCCTTCCTGACGGGCGTGCAATCGGGGCAGTAGGCGCCGTCCTTCTTGAGGGCCAGCCAGCTCGCGACGAGGGGTTTGCGGCAATTCCGGCAGCCGGAGAGGTCCGGCAGGAGCCCGTTGGACTGGAGGAACCAGGCCTCGAAGTAGGCCGCCGTGAACTCCCGGTCGCCGCCGCCTTTGAGGCAGCGGAGGACGGAGAGGAGGAGCCGGTAAAGGACCTCCTCGCGGGCCCGGGCCGGGGCGAACTCCTCGATGAGCTCGGCGAAATAGGTCAGCAGGAAAGCCGTCTCGGGCTCAGCCTGGATCTCGAAGAAGGACTCGATGAGGTCGCAGCCGGAGACGGTGACGAGCTCGCGGCGCTCCTTCTCGTAGTAGAACACGTGGACGACGGACATGGGCTCGAGGCTGCTGCCGAAGCGGTTGCCGAACTTGCGGGCGCCCTTGGCCACTCCCCGGAGGACGCCTTTTTCGCGGCAGAAGAAGACGGCGATCTTATCCTGGTCGCCGATGTTCGAGGTTCGCAGGACGACGGCTTCGGCCTGGTCGGTGGGCATGATTCAGACGCTCGGAAGCATGGGGCGGGACGTCACCCCGTCGGCAGGCCGGAGGACGGGCTCTCGAGGAAGTCCTTGATATTCTCCAGCGTGATCCTGATGTCCGTCAGGACCTGCCCCGATCGGCCGAGGGGTTTGGCCGGCTGGCCGTTGAGACGGAACGTGAAGCCTCCGGCGTTGCCGGTGTGGATGAGGAGACGTTCGTCAGCCTGGGCCCGGGCTGTGGTGCCGGGGGGAAAAAGGCCGTTGATCTTGAGCTCGCCGTCCGTGCGGACCTGGATCCAGGTCTCGGCCTGGAAGGTGATCTCGATCGTGAGGCCCTTCCAGACCTTCTCGGCGGCCGGGGCCAACCCGGTTGTCGCCGACGGCCCGGGCGGAGCGGGCTCGGCCTGAACGGCGGGTGCGGTCACCGTCTCCGGGCGCGGCGCGGACGCGGGGGTCGTTCCCGGCGTGGTCGCCGGCGGCGGCGGGACGACGGCTTCGGCGGCGGTCGTCCCGGGTTGGGGCGCGTCAGCCTTGTGACGCCGGGACGGCCAGACGATGATGATCACGGCCACGAGGGCCACGGCCGCGAGGCCGCGCCAGGTCCAGGCCAGGATGCGCTTGCGGGCCGCCTCCGAGAGCCTGGGCTTGGGGGCTTCTTCGAAGTGGACGGTGGGGGAGGCTTTCTCGAGGTCCGGGGGGGCCTCGGGCTCTGCGGCCGGGGCCGGTTCGATCGCCGGGGCCGGTTCGACGGGGACGACGGGGGTGACGGTCTCGGCAGGCTCGGGCCGCGGCGAGGCCTTTGGAGCGGACCTCGGGAAGATCTTCCTTTCCGGCGCGGCCGCTTCGAGAAGTCCGGCCGCCTTGTAGCGGTTCAGGACCTCCTCGGGATCGAGCCCGACTGATTTGGCGTAGGTACGGATGATCCCCCGGATGAAGAACCCGCCGGGCATCTGGTCCAGGCGGTCGGCCTCCAGGGCCTCGAGGTAGCGAGGGACGATCTTGGTGGCCGAGGCGATCTCCTCGATGGAGATGCTGCGCGCCTCGCGCTCCTCCCGTAAGGTCTGACCTATGGACGCCATTTGCCCTGATTTTAGAATAAAAGACGGGGTCAGGTCTACTTATTATTACTTTTTGGCCTGGCCCCGTCCTAAACCTTTAAAAACTTCGAGACCGAGGTGGCGCTGCCGATGAAGCCGGTGGCCGCCCCGCCGACGAGCAGGGCGACGGCCTGGGTCAGGTCGGGATAGCGGAAGCGCAGGAGCTCCTGGAGCGCCCCGAGCGACGCCCCGAGATAGACGGGGAAGAGCTGGATGACGATGAAAAGAAGGCCCAGCGAGAGCAGGCTCCCGAGGAGCCCCAGCGTGATGCCCTCGAGCCAGAAGGGGATGCGGATGAACAGGTTCGTCCCGCCGACGAGCCGGAGGATCTCGATCTCGTTCCTGCGGGCGAAGACGTTGAGCTTGACGACGTTGGAGATGATGAAGAACGAGGTCAGGATGAGGATGCCGCCCAGGAACGCCCCGATGGCCCCGGCCAGGCGGCTGAAGCCCTGCATCTTCTCGACCCAATCCTGATTGAACAGAACATCGGTGACGCCCGGGCGCTTCTTCATGCCCTCGACGAAGGCGACGACCTCCTTCGAGGCGGAGGCCTTGGCGTTGACCCGGACCTCGAGCGCCGGCGGAAAGGGATTGGCCTTGAGGCCGGCCACGACGTCGGCGAGCTCGGGGAAGTTCAGGCGGAACCTCTCCAACGCTTCGTCGGCCGAGACCAGCTTGACGCTCTCGACGAACGCCGGCCGGGCGATCTCCTGGCGGACGGCCTCCACGGCGCCGGCCGGGAGCTTGGCGTCGAGATAGAAGGCGATGCTCATGTTGCTCGCGAGGTCGCGGGTCGCGTCCCGGAGATTGTTGGTCAGCGACACGAAGATGCCGACCGTGAGGAAGGACAGGCAGATGATGGTCACGGAGAAGAGGTTCCGCGTCCGGAACTGCCACAGGTTGTTGCCCGTGACCCGGAAGAAGAACTTCACCTTCTCGATCACCGGTGCGCTTCTTTCCCGACGATCTTGCCCTTCTGGAGGAACAGGATGTTGTCGCCGAAATGCCGGATGAGCTCCCGGTCGTGGCTGCCGATGATGACCGTGGCCCCCTGTTTGCTGATCTCCTTGAACAGGGTGATGATCTCGAAGGCCAGCTCCGGGTCGAGGTTGCCGGTCGGCTCGTCGGCCAGGATGATCTCGGGGTTGTTGACGACGGCCCGGGCGATGGCCACGCGCTGCTGCTCGCCGTAGGACAGGCGGCCGGGCAGCTCCCACATCTTCTGGTGGAGGTTGACCTTCTGGAGCGTGGCGAAGACGCGCCGCCGGATCTCCTTGCGGCCGACGCCGATGACCTGGAGGGGCACGGCCACGTTGTCGAAGACCGTCCGGTGGAACATGAGCCGGAAGTCCTGGAAGACGAGGCCCATGGTCCGGCGCAGCGTGTAGATCCGGCTGTCGCGGACCTTGAGGATGTTGATGCCGTTGATGAGGATCTGGCCCTCGGTCGGCAGGATCTCGCGGAAGATCGTCTTGAGGAGCGTCGTCTTGCCCGAGCCGCTCGGCCCGGTGATGAAGTAGAAGTCGCCGTCGTTGATCTGAAGGGTGACGTCCGACAGGGCCCAGTACGGCTTCTGGTACTGCTTCCAGATGTGAAAGAGCTCGATCACTCTATTTCTTGATGAACAGGAACATGAGCCAGCCGAAGAGCAGGGCCCCGGCCGTCATGACGGCGAACAGGAGCAGGCCGTAGCGGAGACGGCTCTTGAGGTCGGGCCGGCGGATGAGGGCCAGGACGAGCGCGACGAAGGCGGCGTACACGACCATCGACAGGAGGTGGCTCTCGAAGATCATGATTTCTTCCCGGATCCGATGTCGTAGGCGTCGAGGGCGATGAGGAAATTGAGCAGCCCGGCCCCGGCGATGTAGGCGGTCCCGAACTCGAACGTGGCCCGCTCGAGCGACCCGCCGCCCCAGCGGAAGTAGTGCGACAGGCCGTAGAAGAGCCCGTTGCCCAGGTCGGCGAAGAAGGCCAGGATGGTCAGCGGGTTGTCCGTCTGGAAGGGATAGACGCGGCCGCCCATGGCCAGACCGAGGCCGGTCATGGCGAAGATCGAGACGAAGAAGAGGGCGGCCCTCGCGTACTTTTTCTGGATGGCGTGACCAAGGCCGGGGACGGCCCAACCCAGGATCATGGCCAGAATGCCTTTGATTTTCATCAAGGGCATCTTAATGGAATCCTCCGGCCAAATCAAGCCGGGAAATCGGGGACATGAACGAATTCTCTTGAATTCGTATCGTGTCCCCGATTTCAACCCGATTTACTGAGCCGTGATAAAATACGGGCATGCCCGAGCTCCCCGAAGTCGAAACGATCGCCCGTTCGCTCGAGCCGCGCGTCAAAGGCCGGGCCATCGCCGCGGTCGAGCTCCTCTATCGTCCGCTCCTCCGGACCGGCGGGCGGAGGGCGCTCGAGGCCCTGCGCGGCCGCCGCATCCTCCGCGTCCGGCGTCGCGGCAAGATGCTTCTCATCGAGTGCGAGGGCGCCCGGACGCTCGTCTTCCATCTCAAGATGACCGGTCAGTTCCTGTTCGCCGGGGAGGGCGCGCCGCGGGACAAGCACGTCCGGCTCGTCCTCCGCTTCGAGGACGGACGGGACGAAGTCCGGTTCCGCGACGTCCGGAAGTTCGGCTTCCTGCTCTGCCTCGAAGGCGAGCCGGAGCGGGCCTGCGGTGAGCTGGCCGGCCTGGGTCCCGAGCCGCTCGAGGTCGGGCTCGCGGAGTTCCGGGCCATCCTCAAGGTTCGAAAGGGCCGCGTCAAGAGCCTGCTCCTCGACCAAACCCGGATCGCCGGCGTCGGCAATATCTACGCCGACGAGACGCTCTTCGAAGCCCGCATCCACCCGGAGACGCCGGCATCGTCGCTGAAGCCCGGCGAGGTCGAGCGGCTTTATCTGTCGATGCGAAAAATTCTCGCCTCGGCCGTAGAGGCCGGCGGCTCGACGCTCGCGGATGCCGGGTATCGCGACGCGGACGGCAACGCCGGCGACTTCCAGTTCTCCCATAAGGTCTACGACCGGACAGGGGAGCCCTGCCTCGCCTGCGGCACCCCTATCGCCATGAAGCGCGTCGGCGGCCGCTCGAGCCATTTCTGCCCCAAGTGTCAGAGGAAGCGGGCCCGCCGCCGCCCAAATTGAAAACCCCCCGGGATTCGGCTATAGTAAGGCCGCTCTCCTCGAGTGCCCCTGTAGCTCAGTATGGATAGAGCAGCAGATTCCTAATCTGTTTGTCGCCTGTTCGAGTCAGGCCAGGGGCATTTTCTTATCCCCAGTGAAATAAACGCTTCATCGCCACGATGATCCGCCTTATTGACAAATTAACAGCCCGTAGCGGATATTAAAGAACGGGAAAGCTAGGGCACCTGGAGAATTCAGACCATGAAGAAGATCATTGTGATCGGCATTATCATCCTTGTCCTGGTCGGCGGAGGCCTTTTCTGGTGGCGTCACTATTTCGTCTTCGGTGAGGGCGTCAAAGCGGGGACTCTCAACTACATCGTCAAGAAGGGGTATCTCTTCAAGACCTGGGAGGGCAAGCTGATCCAGTCGGGCTTCAAGACCCCGACTCCCGGAGCCATCCAGAGCAACGAGTTCCAGTTCAGCATCGTGATCGACAGCGTGGCCGAGTCCCTCGAAAGGGCCAGCGGCAAGTTCGTCGAGCTGCGCTATAAAGAGTATCTCGGGACGCTGCCCTGGAGAGGCGTGAGCAAATATGTCGTCATCGAGATACTGAACGTCAAAGACCTCGATCCTGCGACCGGCCTGCCCTATCGCTGAGGTGCCTGCCGGTGCGAATGACGCGGAAGATCTTCTCGCCTCTCCGCTCTCATCTCTCCGGCCGATGAGAAAGGCCGCGCGCCCGTGAAGCCCCGCTACCGTCAGATGATCCGGAAGATGGAGGTCCGGGAAGGCCGGGCCCCGGCCCCCGCGGACGGGGCCGACTGGTCGCTCTACATCTTGAAGTGCAGCGACGGGACCTTCTACACGGGGGTCACCAACGATATCGACAGACGCTTCCGGGCGCACCAGGAGGGCAAGGCTTCCCGGTTCACCCGCACGCGCCGGCCCGTCGCCCTCGTCTATCAGGAGCCTTGCGGCACCCGGTCCCAGGCGCTGACGCGGGAGTGCGCCGTCAAGTCCCTGAGCCGTCCAAAGAAGCAAGAACTCGTTGCCGGCGGATCGTCAACGGGCCCGTCGATGAAGCGGAAACTTAAGCGCGATCGTGGCCCGGATGTCGGCTAGACCCGCCTTTCCCGGCTGATGGGACCCACCGGGGGCTTGCCGGTCATATGGGGAGAATCCGTTTTTGATGGCTTTTTGGCCCGAACCCTGATATAAGTACCCTTGGGCAACGACCTCCCGGCCGAGGAAAGACGGCTTTCCCCACTGTAAGCTTCGCCGGGGCGACATCGTTCGATCGAAGAGGAGACACAAATGGGATTCATG
>JAPKZE010000218.1 GCA_026393955.1 Candidatus Aminicenantota bacterium | reverse complement strand
ACGCTGCCGCTGTGGGCGATGATGGTCTCGCCTTTGAGGGTCGAGACCCACCAGGCCAGGCCGTATCCGGACGTCTCGTTAAGCCAGCCGCCGTTGATGGGCCCGGCGAAGCGGTCGAACTGGCGCCTCGTCATCTCCTGGAAGGTCGACTCCAGGAGGAAGCGCCGGCCCTTGTAGACCCCGCGGTTGACGGCAGCTATGAGCCAGCGGGCCTGGTCGACGGCCGTCCCGTAGACGACCCCGGCCGGCCAAGCGTCGGCTTTGACCCAATCCACGGGCCGGAAGACTCCCGTCCGGCGCCGGACCGGCATGTAGGGGATGGCCAGGCGCTCGGCCATGTCGGCCCGAGGCTCGAAGGCGGTGTCGCGCATCTCGACCGGGCCAAAGACGTTCTTGCGCATGTACTCCTTGAACGGCATCCCCGAGAATTTCTCGACGAGGTAGGCGACGAGCGTGAAGGCGATGTTGGAGTAGAGGACCCGCGTCCCGGGGCGCCGGGCCAGCCGGAGCCGGCCGCGGAGATAGTCGTGGAGCGATAGCGGGCTCTGGTCCTCCCAAACGGCGTGCCGTCCGAAATCGGTCGGCAGCCCCGACGTGTGTGTCAGGAGGTGCCGGAAGGTCACGGGAAAACGCTTGTTCTCGCCTTCGATCCGGAGGTCGCCGAGATAGTCGTTGACCCGGTCGTCGAGCTTGAACTTGCCCTGCTCCATCAGCTGCAGCAGGGCCGTCGCCGACATCGTCTTGAAGGTCGAGGCGATGAGGTAGACCGTGTCGCAGGCGGCGGGTGTCTTGACCCGGACGTTGGACAGGCCCGCCGACCGCGTCCAGACGATCTTGTCGCCGGAGACGCAGACGACGGCCATCGAGGGGATCCGGCCGGCCTTGAGCGAGCGCTCGATCTCGGGGTCGAGGACGGCGGCCAGCCGCGGATCGTCGACCGGCGAGAACGGCCGGGCCGCGTAGGGGTCGGAGACGATGGCCGGGCCGGCCATGGGCTCGTCGTCGGCGCCGCCCTCGAACTCGTCCGGGCCCGCCTCGAGGTCGGCGAATTCGGCGCTCGGGCTCGACGTCGTCTCCGGGCCGACGGAAGATGTGGGGGCGCCGGTCCCGTTCTTCCCGTTCGGACCCGCGGGGCCCTCCGCGCGGCCGCCGATGATCTTCACGGCGATGAAGAGGCCGATCGCGGCCAGGCCCAGAGTGATCAGGACGATATCGGCGGCCCGACGGAGGCGGGCTCCGGAGCGGGCCGGCCGGCGGTGCGCCGGATCAGGCTTGGCGGAGACGCCGGCGGCCGGGCTCGGGCCCTTCGCCGTCTTGCGCTTCATCGGCCGGGCCATTCCGCTCATGTCGTGTTCTCGCCTGGCCGATGATTATACCACGGCCCCGCGCGGTTCACTTCACGGCTTGTAGACGAACCTCTGGCCCATCGCCTCGGGAACGTGGATGACGAGACCCGGGAATTCCACTTGGAAGACCCTCCGGAAATCGAGGTACATGGCGTCGCCGGCCCGGGCGTGCATGGGGAAGGCGGCGCCGACGCGGAACTTCTTGAAGAAATCCCGCTCCTGGATCGCGTACTTCTCGTCCGCCTTGATAACGGGAAAGACGAA
>JAPKZE010000204.1 GCA_026393955.1 Candidatus Aminicenantota bacterium | reverse complement strand
CGTCCTACGCGTTCGCGGACGACCTGGCCGCTTTCGAGCCGCGGATCGCGGGCCCGGGGAACAAGGACAGGTTCGGCTACTGGCTTTCGAATTTCCGGTACATGCGCGACGTGGCCCGGTTCAACTGTCTGTGGGCCGTCTATAACAAGGCCGTCGAAAAGGCCAAAGCGGCCGGGTCCGAGGCCGCGACTCGCCGTGTCCTCACGGCCGAGGCCCTGCCGGTCCGGACGGAGATGGCGGCAGCCTTGAGGACGATCTTCGGGTCGCTCCTGGCTGCCGTCAGCACGACCGGCGAGCTGGGCACGATCGCCAACTGGGAACAGCACCTCCTGCCCGGCGCCTGGGAGCGGCCCGAAGCCGAGCTGGTCAGGATGCTCGGCGCCGGCGTGCCGGCCGATTGCGTCCTGCCGCGGACCTATGACGGCCCGCCGCGGGTCGTCGTCCCGTCCGTGCGGACCTCCCTCGAGCCCGGCGAGCCCCTCGCCCTTGAGGTCCTCGTGCTGTCCAAGGCCAGGCCTGGCCACGCCGACCTCTTCTGGCGTCCGATGGGCCGGGGCGCCTTCGCCAAGGTCCCGTTGGAGCACAAGGCCCGGGGCGTCTTCAAGGCGACCCTTCCGCCCTCGGGCGGCGGGATCGAGTATTATATCGAGGTCGGGGCCGACGGCGGCACGGCCCGGTTCCCCGCGACGGCCCCGGCCCTGAACCAGACCGTGATCGTCCTCCCGGCGGAGAAATGAGCGAGACCATCCTTCTGCCGAAGCGCCTCCGGGCCCCCGAGGTCGCCGCCTTTCTCGCGGAGATCCGCAGGAAGAGCGCCGACGGCGGCCTGACGGTCGATTTCCGGGAGGTCGAGGAGTTCGACAGCTCGGCGCTGGCCTTCCTGGCCCACCTGACCGACTGCGAGCCCGGCCTCGGCGTCGTAAACGTCCCCGACGCGCTGGCCCGGGCCGGCGCGAGGTTTTCGAGGCGGCCGGGCGATCACTGGCCCGAAAAGACCGCGGCGGAGACGTCCGGGAATTGGATGGGCCGACTCTTCCGATCCCTGGCCGACCGCTTCCTCGCCCGCCTCCGGGTCCTGGGGCAGTACCTGGCCATGCTCGGCGACGAGATCTACCACATCGGCGTCTACTTCAGGACGCGGAAGGGCGTCTATCCGGGGGAGACCTGGAACCAGATGTTCTTCATGGGCTACCGGTCCTACCCCATCGTCTGCATGCTCCTGTTCCTGGTCGGCGCGACCATCTCGATCACGTCGGCCGACCAGATGAGGCTCTTCGGGGCCGAGGTCTATATCGCCGACCTCGTCGGCTACGCCATGCTCCGCGAGCTCGTCCCGCTCATGACCGGGGTCATCCTGGCTGGCAAGGTCGGCGCCGCGGTCACGGCCGAGCTGGCCAGCATGAGCGTCCTCGAAGAGGTCGACGCCCTCCGGACGATGGGGGTCGTGCCCGAGAGGTTCCTGATGGTCCCGCGGCTCCTGTCCATCACCCTGGTCGTGCCGCTCCTCGTGGCCATGGCCGACGTGGCCGGCATTATGGGCGGCATGCTCGTCGCCCGGATCACGTTCGGCATGCTGCCTTCGGCCTTCCTCAAGCAGATGGTCAACACCGTCGGCTGGACCGATTTCGCCTGGGGCCTCGCCAAGACGGTCGTCTTCGGCTGGGCCGTCGTCGTCGGGGCCGGATTCAAGGGGCTGACCGTCGGCCGGAGCGCCGAGGAAGTCGGCCGGGCCACGACCGAGTCCGTCGTCCTCTCGATCACCTCGATCATCATCATCGACTGCATCTTCGCCTTCGTCCTGTATTGACCATGGATATCATCAGCGCGCAGGGATTGACCGTCGGCTACGGCGCCGAGGCCATTCTCCGCGACCTTTCCTTCGGCATCCCGGGCGGCCGGATCACGGTCGTCCTGGGCGTCAGCGGTTCGGGCAAGTCGACGCTGCTCAAGACCCTGGCCGGCCTCCTGCCGCCCCTGGCCGGGGGGCTCGACTTCGCCGGGTCGCCGGTCGATTACTCCTCCGAGCGCTCTCTCAGCGCCCTCTACGGCCGGATCGGCGTCCTCTACCAGGGGGGGGCGCTCCTCAACGGCCTGAGCCTCTACGAGAACGTGGCCCTGCCCATCCGCATGCACTATCCGGAGCTGCCCGAAGACATGGTCGGGGACATGGTCCATGCCGGTCTGGCCCAGGTCGAGATGGCCGACGCCGCGGCGAAGTACCCGGCCGAGCTCTCCGGCGGCATGCGCAAGAGAGGGGCCCTGGCCCGGGCCCTCGTCCTCGATCCCGACGTGGTCTTCTGCGACGAGCCCTCGTCCGGCCTCGACCCGATCACCTCGTCGCGCCTCGACGATCTCCTGCTCCGGCTCAAGGAGACGTTCGGGATGACCCTGGTCGTCGTCACCCACGAGCTGCGCTCCATCGAGCGGGTGGCCGACCAGGTCCTGGTGCTCAACGACGGCCGGCTCCATTTCGCCGGAGAGGCCCGCGGCCTGGCCGAGTCCGGGGACGAATTCATCCGGACATTCTTCCTCAGGAAGGTTCCAACATGATGACGCGCGAACAGAAAAACCGGCTGGGCATCTTCCTGTCCCTGGCGACGGTCATCTTCGTGGCCGTGGCGGCCTTCTTCCTCCTGCCCAAGCTCCGCGACCCGGGGGACGTCTACCTCATCAAGTTCCGCGACACCTCGGTCCACGGCCTCATCGGCGGCTCGCTCGTGAAATACCGGGGCGTCGAGGTCGGCCGGGTCGTGTCCATCGAGGTCAGCCCGACCGACCTGGACTGCGTCCATGTCCAGGTCAAGATCCGTCCGGGGCTGACCATGAAGGTCGACATGCAGGCCACCCTGGTCTACGTCGGCCTGACCGGGCAGAAGTACATCGAGCTGAGCGGGGGCAAAATGGACTCCCCGAACCTGAAGGCGCACGGCGAGATCCCCTCGGGCCGGGGCCTCGGAGAGAAGGCGGACGATATCGTCAACAACATCCAGACCACGGCCAAGCGGATCACCGAGCTTCTATCGCCCGAGAACATGGCCAAGATCGACGCCTTCCTGACCAACATCGAGAAGGGCTCGGCCGCCGTCTCCGGCGTCCTCGACTCGCGACGGTCCTCCCTCGAGAATACGCTGATCAGCGTGGAGAAGGCCACGGCCGATTTCGCCCAGGCCACGAAAAGCCTGGTGCCCATGACCGAGGACCTCGACCGGCTCATCAAGACGGTCGAGACGAACTCGGAGAAGACCCTGGGCAACATCTCCGAGCGCTTCTCGGCCGACGAGATGGGCCTGGTCATCAAGGACGTGCGGGACTTCCTGGCGACGGCCTCGCTCAGCCTGAAGAGGGTCGAAAGCATCCTCCTCGAGCAGCAGGTGGAGCTCCAACGGACCTTCTCCAACCTCAGCCTCACCGTCGACAACCTGGCCCGCTTCTCCCGGGAGATCGCCGACGAACCGTCGGTCATCCTGCGGACACGAAAGGACAAGAAATAATGAGGAAGCTCGCCCTGCCGTTCGCGGCCATCCTCCTGTTCGCCGGCTGCCTGTCCTCGCCGGGCAAGCATTACTTCCAGATCGTGCCCATGGACAAGGATGCCGAGTACCACCCCAAGATCGGCCAGCCGCTCTATGTCGAGCCGGTCCGGGTGGACCCCCTGTACGATGATTACCGGGTCATCTACCGGGTCTCGCCCTACGAGCTGAGGTACTATTCCACGGTCTTCTGGGCCAAGAAGCCCGACGCCCTCTTCCGCGAAGCCCTGAGCGATTATCTCATCCGGAAGGAGGGCTTTCCCCGGGTCCAGATCGATATCCTCCAGGGCGAGCCGGCCATCACCCTGCGCACGAACGTCCGGCTGATCGAGGAGATCGACAATCCCAAGGTCTGGTTCGGCCGCCTGGCCATGGACCTGGAGTTCCTGGACTTCAAGTCGGGCAAGACCATCGTCCGGCACTCGTTCGACAAGCGGGTTCAGCTCGGCAGCCGCAAGGTCCAGTACCTGCCGGCCGTGTTGTCGGGGATCCTCGTCGACGAGCTCGACGTCGCCGTCCGCAAGCTGGCCGAGGCCCTGGCCGCTAAATAAGGGACAGCCCCCTGAGGGGACAGTCCCTTATGAGCCTCGCTGATCCAGGATACTCTCGGCCTCCTCTCGGGAGGACGCCTGGAGCCTTCGGATCCCGATCTCGTCCGGATAGGCTTCAGGCCGCATTCAACCACCGTCTTTCGATCTCCTCGAGGGTCTTGCCCTTGGTCTCGGGCAGAAAGAACCATATGAAGGCCAGGTCGAGGACGCACATGGCCGCGTAGAGCCAGAAGGCGGCGGAGGGGTGGAACCGGTCCGAGATGACCGGGAAGGTCAGGGTGACGACGAAGTCGGCGAACCAGAGGATGAGGGTGGCCAGGCCCATGGCGCTGCCCCGGACCTTGATGGGAAAGATCTCGGCCATGACCACCCAGACGAGCGGCCCCATGGCCGAGGAGAAGAAGGCAATGTAGAGGAGGATGACGAAGAGCAGGGTCGAGGCCGGCAGGAGCGGGAACTTGAAGGCCGCGCCCAGGAGGACGAGCGAGACGCCCATGCCGCCCGTGGCCACGAGCAGGAGCGGCCGGCGGCCGACCTTGTCGGCCAGGACGATGGCGACCAGAGTGAAGAGCATGTTGCACAGCCCGACGATGGCCGACTGGCCGATGGCCGACATCCGGGCGAAGCCGGCGCCTTCGAAGATGCGCGGAGCGTAGTAGAGGATGGCGTTGATGCCGGTGATCTGCTGGAAGACGGCCAGGACGATGGCGATGAGCAGCGGCCGGCGCAAGGCCGGATGGAAGAGCTCGCGGAACGAGCCCTCTTCCAGGGCCAGCGTGTCCTTGATGTCGCGGATGCCGGCGGCGGCGGCCTCGGCGCTGTCGGCCCGGGTCAGCACGGTCCGGGCCTCGTCCTCGCGGCCGTTCTTGACCAGCCAGCGCGGGCTCTCCGGGACGCGCAGGAGGAGCAGGAAGAAGAAGACCGAGGGGATGGCCCCCATGCCGAACATCCAGCGCCAGTTGGCCGGGCCGGTCCCGGCGAAGATCCAGTTGACGAAGTAGGCCAGCATGATGCCCGTGACGATGGCCAGCTGGTTGACCGAGACGAGGGCGCCCCGGACCCGGGCCGGCGCGATCTCGGCGATGTAGAGCGGCGAGAGGACGGCCGCCGCGCCGATACCCAGGCCGCCGATGAACCGGAAGACGACGAATTCGGTGATCGTCCGCGGCAGGGCGCAGCCGACGGCCGAGACGAGGAAAAGGACGGCCGAGACGAGCATGAGCCGCCGCCGGCCGATCCGGTCGCTGATGCGGCCGGCCAGGCCGGACCCGAACATGCAGCCGATGAGGACGACGCTGACGGCCCAGCCCTCCTGGAGCGAGTTGAGCGAGAACTGCTCCTTCATATAGCGGGTCGCGCCGGCGACGATGGCCGTGTCGAAGCCGAAGATGAGGCCGCCGATGGCGGCGACCAGGGTGACCGAAAGGACGTACAGCGCGGCTTTCTTCATGCGTTGAACTCGCCCAGCGCTTCGAACATGGCCACGATGTTGGCCAGCGGCACGTTGGCCTGGATGTTGTGGACGGTGTTGAAGACGAAGCCGCCGTCGCGCCCGAGGATCTCGCAGCGCTCGAGGACCTGGGCCCGGACCTCCGCCGGCGTCCCGAAGGCCAGCGTCTTCTGCGTGTCGACGCCGCCGCCCCAGAAGACGATATCCCGGCCGAACTCCTGCTTGAGCGTCCGGGCGTCCATGCCCGCGGCCGAGATCTGGACCGGGTTGAGGATGTCGAAGCCGCTCTCGATGAAGGCCGGGAGGAGACTGGACACGGCGCCGCAGGAGTGCTTGAAGGATTTCCAGGCCGTGCGGGCGTGGACCCAGTCGTTGATGCGCCGGTAATAGGGCTGATAGAGCTCGCGGAAGGCGGCCACCGAGCAGAAGGTCGACTGTTGGGTGCCGACGTCCGTGCCGCAGAGGAAGACGGCCTGGACCTCGTTGCCGACCCGGGCGAAGATCCTCTCCAGGTTGGCCAGGGCGATCTCGGTCTGCCGCTCGAAGACCCTGTGGACGTAGGGGCGGCGGGTCAGGGTCGAGACATACCACTCCTCGACGTCCCGGATGCCCTTCGGATGCTTGAGATTGGGGCCGGGGACGAGGGCGATGTCGCCGAGGGCGGTGCCGCCGAAGCTGGCGATGACGCCCCGTCCGGTCGCCCCGGCCCGGCGGCTCTCCTTCTCGAAGTGGTCGAGGGCGTCTTCGGCGAGGGGGCCGAACTCCTGGAGGTTGTCCTCCGGATCGAGCCTGTCCTCGTCGACCGGGTCCTGGCGGATGATAGTGTCGAAGAAGAAGCCGTTCTTCGGCAGGCGGCCGGAGGGCGGCACGGACCGGTCTCCGCCGGGGAAGACGAGGGTGTCGCCGTTCGGGTCCTTGGTCGTCTGAAAGTTGCCGGACATGAGGACCTCGGTCCCGTCGTCCATGCGCCAGGGGGTCCAGTTCTCGTTACGGTAGCCGAACATCGTGTCGGGCCCGTAGACGCCCTCGACGTCGATGCCGAGCGCGACCTGGAGGTCGTCGTCGATCCAGCCCAGCATCTGGTACGGTTCGTGGACCTTGACCAGGCGCTTCTCCAGGCCGTAGTGGTCGCGGAGGCCGATGACGCACTTGACGTGCATGCCGGTGACGGCCGTGCCGTTGAAATCGACGGGGATGCGGTCGGGTTGCCGATGCGTGAGGGCGGCGCCCAGGCGCTCGCGGCTGGTCATGGTCATGGCGGGCCTCCTCGGCCCCCAAGATTACCGATTTCGCCGGGCGCGGTCAAACAGCCTGCGCGTTCTTGATGAACGTCCCGTTCTTGTACTCGCGGAAGGCCGCCCGGAGCTCCTCCTGGGTGTTCATGACGATGGGCCCCTGCCAAGCCACGGGCTGGCCGAGGGGACGGCCCGAGATGAGGAGGAAACGAACCGGGGACCCCGCGGTCGTCACTTTGATCCGGCTGCCGTCGGAGAAGAGGATGACGGCGTGATCGCCCTGGACCGGCTTTCTCTCGAGGTCGAAAGAATTGGTCAGGGCCTCTTCGGAGAAGCAGCCCTCGCCCTCGAAGACGTAGGCGATGACCGTGTGGCCGGGCTTGGTCGGGTGGACGAACTCGGCCTGCGGCGGCATGGCCACGTCGATGTATTCGGGGTCGATGACGATGTCCCGGACCGGGCCCCGGGTCTTGCCGACCGTGCCGCAGATGACCCGGGCGGTGACCCCGCCGGCCAGGGCGACTTCGGGGATGTCGGCCTTCTTCACGTCCCGGTAGCGCGGGTCCATCATCTTCTGGGAGGCCGGCAAATTGGCCCAGAGCTGGAAGCCGCCCATGCGACCGTCCTCGGCACCCTTGGGCATCTCCTGGTGGACGATGCCGCTGCCGGCCGTCATCCACTGGACGTCGCCGGGCCCGATGACGCCCTTGTTGCCCATGCTGTCGCCGTGCTCGGCCGTGCCGCGGATCATGGTGGTGATCGTCTCGATGCCGCGATGGGGGTGCCAGGGGAAGCCGGGCAGGTACTTGGCCGGATCGTCCTGGCGGAAATCGTCGAACATGAGGAAGGGATCGAACATCGGGACTTCGCGGAAGCCGAAGCCGCGCCGGAGGTGGACGCCCGCCCCTTCGAGGGTGGGTTGGCTGACGAGGACCTTCTTGATCTTCCGGGTCTTTTCCATGTCGCCCTCCGGCCCTTCCATTTTACCACGAGTGCCGCGTGAGAACGGTGACAGGCGGACCGGGCCCACGCCCCCATTTTCCTTGGCCCATTTTCAGAGCGGCCAAGCCGGACCTATTCGGCCGGCGCGTCTCCGGCTGCTCCAGGCGCCCGCCGGCTGACCCGCCGCATCACCAGGAAGACCGGCAGGCCCACGGCGAAGAAGATCGCGCCGTAGAGGGCCTCGCGCGTCTGGGTGGCCAGGACGTTCCCGGCCACGGCCAGCATCGCCGCGATGAAGATGAGCGGCAGGACGGGATAGAGGGGGACGCGGTAGCCCGTGTAGGCTTCGCCGGCCCGCCGGGCTTTGCGCCGGAGGAAGAAGAGCGAGGACGACACGATGGCCAGGGTGATCGTATCGAGGAACATGACGTAGTTGACGATGTTCTCGAATTTCCGCAGCAGGAAGATCGAGACGAGGATGATGGCGCCGAGGAAGAGCAGCCCGAACTCCTGGGTCTGGGTCTTTGGATTGACCTTCTGGAAGACCGCCGGCAGGGTCCGGTCTTCGGCCATGGAGTAGTAGACGCGGGGGATCTGCATCAGGGTGACGTTGAGGAAGCCCATGGCCGAGAGGAAGATGGCCAGGGAGACGACGAGCCTGCCGGTCTCGCCCAGGGTGACGCGGGCCGTCTCGGCGGCGACGAGCTTGGCCCCGGCGATGCCGGGGACCCCGAGCACCTTGACGTAGGCGGCGTTGATGGTCAGGTAGCAGGCCAGGACGATGAGGATGCCGAAGAACACCGCGCGCGGCACGTTGCGGCGGGCGTCGTGGACGTCGGCGCCGAAGTTGATCGTGTTCTGGTAGCCGCCGTAGGCGTAGAAGACGTAGATGAACGCGACGCCGAGGGCGAAGAGCCAGGGCCGGTCGAGCGGCAGGGCGGCCGGGCCTTCGGGGACCTTCTTCGACAGGAACGCGGCCGCGGCCAGCAGGCCGATCATGCCGACCTTGAGAACGCTCAGGACGTTCTGGGCCCAGGCGCCGGTCTTGATGCCCAGAAAGTTGATGACGAGCAGGGCCAGGATGAGAATGACGGCCGTGACCTGGACGGTCGCCGCGGTCGGCGTCGGGCCCGGGAAGAACAGGGGCGTCAGGTATTCGGCGCCGATGAGGGCCACTCCGGCCGCGCCGGCCCCGTTGAGGATGACGACGTTGGTCCAGTTGAGCATGAAGGCCAGGCCGGAACCGTAGTTCTCGGCCACGACTTTATAGTAGCTGCCGGGCTTGGCGAAGCGGCCGCCGATCTCCGCGAAGGTCAGCGCGCCGATGAAGCTGATGACGCCGCCCAGGGCCCAGGCGGCATAGAAGAGCGCCGGCGTCCGGGCCGCCGCGGCGACCATGGCCGGGGTCCGGAAGATGCCGATGCCGATGATCAGGCTGACGACGATCATCGTCGCGTCGAAGGTGGTCAGTTTCGCCTTGATGGACATGGGGCGCCTCTTCCCTCCAGCCCATTCTATTCAGGCCGGGCGGATTTACAAGGGGGGGAAGCTTGACCCCGTCTTTACGGATTCTTGACAAATTGTTGACAACTCGGGTCCCAGGAGAAGGTATCCTGACGCCATGAACGCCAGAGCCCCCATCGCCCTCCTCGCCGTTCTCCTAGCCGTGGCGGCCGGCGCTCCGGCCCAAGACATCCCCCTATCGTCCCGCTTGTCCTACCGCGACATCACCGTCTCCCTGCGCGACGGCACGGTCGTCCGGGGCCGGCTGATCGGGGCCACGAAGGACTCGATCGTCGTCCGTCAGAGCGGCGAAGACAAGGTCTTTGCCTTCCCGGACCTCCGCAAGGTCCTCATCAAGACGGAGGCACGGCCATCGGAAGGCGTGGCGCCCGGCATCGCGCTAGGCCTCTATATCGGCAACGGTCTGCTCACCTGGGCGCCGGGCGAGCCGGGGTTTTACCTCCAGCATATCGATTCGAGCGAACTGGCCTCCGGCTGGCTTCTGCTCGGTGAAGCCTTCTTCGCGGCGGTCGGCGCCGGGGCAGGCTGGATCGCGGCCTCGGGCGGCGGCCGGCAAGCTTTCGAATTCCCCACCGAGGCCGGGCCGGCCCTCGAAGCCCGGGAGCGTTTCCTCCGTTTTCTGGCTGGGGAGCCTCCTCCCGCCCGGGTCCATTTTCTCATCCAGAGCGGGTTTCTCGTCCCCGGGTCTTCCGCGCAATTCAAGGACTTCATGGATGCCTCCGGCTACACCGAGAGCTACTGGCAATATCTCAGCACGTTCAGCGGAATGCGGGGATTGGAGCTGAGCGTCTCGGTCAAACCCCGGCTTCGGGCCGGATTGAGACTGTCCTTCCCTTCCGAGCCGGCCTTCGACTTCTACTACCGGTCCGATCCGGACGCAGGCTTCTCGTCCGGCGCGATCCAGGAGGTCCGGGCCACGGCCGTCCACGGGATCGGCGCCATCGAGCTGATCCGGGGTTCGCGCGCTGGGAAGATCTCGCTCAGCGCGGGACTGGGGGCGGGCATCGCGGGGGTCCGCCTCTTCAGGCAGGCTTGGACCTACGTTTCAGACGATTATGGCGGCTCTCAGGTCTATGGGACCGCCGAGGTCCGCAAGACGCTCTTGAGCGGCGTGGTCTTCGGCGCCCTGCAATTCCCTTTGACCCGCGTGCTCTCGATCGGCCTGGCCGCCGATTACACGCTCATTCCCGCGGTCGATGTCCCCGCCCTGCCCGACAACGGCCTGGCCGGACAGACGGTGAGGCTCAGCAACGGGTCCGTCGGATTCGTCCTCGGCTATCACTTCTAGCGTCGCCAGGAGGTTCTCCATGCCCCCCAAGATCACGGCCCTTTTCACGGTCGCGGCCTTCGTCCTCTTCACCGCGTCCTGCAGCATGTGGCCCACGCGGGAGATCCGGACGGAAACCGATTATCCCTCCCAGAACAAGCGCGTCCTGACCGTGGTCAAGACCAACGGCGAGGTCGTCGAGTTCAGCAAGACG
>JAPKZE010000180.1 GCA_026393955.1 Candidatus Aminicenantota bacterium | reverse complement strand
GGTCAAGGACCTGCACATCGACTGGCGCGAAGGCGAGCGGTACTTCGCGACGAAGCTCGAGGACTACGACCCGTGCGTCAACAACGGCAACTGGCAGTGGATCGCCTCGACCGGCTGCGACGCGGCGCCCTACTTCCGCATCTTCAACCCCTGGCTGCAGCAAAAGAGGTACGATCCCGAGGCCGCTTATATCAGGCGTTGGGTGCCCGAGCTCGAGACGGCCGCGCCCGAGCTCATCCACCGCCTGGACCGGGTCGAAGGCCGGCGTCCGGGCGGATATCCCGAGCCCATCGTCGACCACGCCGTCGAGAGCCTCCGCGCCCTGGCCATGTACCGCCTGGCCCGGGCCGCCCCGACACGGGCCCGAAAGGACAAGCCATGAGCGTCCCCGATCCCCGGCTCCGCCGCCTCGGACTCCTCGTCCTGATCCTGGCACTTGGTGGTTCGCAGGCCTGCCGCCCCGGCGGCCGGCCCTCCTTCGACGCGTCGGTCGACGCGCTCTTCGCCAAGGGCTATCCCCGGGAGCTCGAGACCTATTTCTGCTCGCTGGGGACGAATCCCGAGCTCGGCTTCCGCTGGGCCGGCACCACGGCCGAACGGGCCGTCAGCAGCCGGGTGGCCGAAGAGATGAAGGCCATGGGGCTCGACAACGTCCGGCTCGAACCGGTCCCGGTCGATGTTTTCGAGTTCGAAGAGGCGTCCCTCACCGTCGGCGGCCGGCGCCTGACCGCCTCGACCGTCGGCGGCGTGCCCCCGACCTCACCCGAAGGCGTCACCGCGCCGGTGGTCTACGTCCGGGGCGGCACGGCGGCCGATTTCGACGCGGCCGGCGACGTCGCCGGCAAGATCGTCCTCGTCGACCTGAAGCTCGGTTCGTGGTGGCTGACGCTGCCGGCCTTGGAAGCCGCGGAGCGCCGCGCGGTCGGGGTCGTCTGCACCTACACGCCCGATGACACTAAGTACTTCTCCGGCGACGACAAGGCCCTGGGCAGCTTCGACGGCCAATACGATTCCGGCGCTCCGCCGTGGATCTACATCTCGCGCCGCGATGGCGACTGGCTTAAATCCGAGCTTACGGCCGGGCCCGTCACGGCCACCCTGGTCTTGAAAGAGAAGGTGACCCTCGCCGGAGCCGGCGGCACCGGCTTCAATGTCGTCGGCGAGATCCCCGGCCGCAGAGGCGACGGCCAGATCGTCCTTTTCGCGGCCCATCAGGACGCCCATTTCCGGGCCGGGGCGGACGACACGGCCGCCCTCGTGAACATGCTCACGGTCGCCAAGGCCATGAAGGCGAGCGGCTACCGCCCCGCGTCGACCCTGGTCTTCCTGGCCACGACCGGCGAGGAATTCGGCTACACCGACGCCTACTACGAATGGATCGTCGGGGCCTGGTGGGCGGCGACGCGGGCGCACCCCGACTGGGCCGGGCGGGTCCGGGCCTTCGTCAACCTCGAGACCATGGCCCTCGAGGGCGCGCCCCTGACGCTGCGCGCGTCGCCAGAGCTCAAGCCCTGGCTCGAGCGTCTGACCGAGCGGTCCAAGGATCTGCTCCAGTACGGCGTCGAGATCCTGACGCCGGTCGCTTCGTGGAACGACCAGTGGACCTTCACGGCGGCCGGAATCCCCAGCTTCAAGATGAACGTGCAGACCGACGCCTACGACAGGATCTATCACTCGAACCTCGATTCGCCGGCCATCGTGGACTATGCCCATCTGGCCCGGATCGCCAAATTCGTCTTCCGGGCGACGGGCGAGCTGGACGACGGCCCGCTGCCCTATAGCCTGACGGCGAGGGCGGAGGACCTCGCCTCGGCGCTCAAGGCCGATGATATCGGCGGGGCGGGCGCCGATCCCGAGGTCGTGTCCCGGCTGAATAGAGCCCTCGAAGCCTTCGGCCGGGCCGCCGCGGCCATCGACGCGGCCGCCCCGGCGCTCTCCGGCCGGAATTCCACCATTGCCAACGCCGCCCTTCTGGACGTCGAGAAAATCCTCAACAGCGGTCTCACGGCCATGTCTCCCGCGGAGGACGACGCCACCGTCTATCCCTATCAGCCCATTCTCCGGGACCTGCGGGGGATCTCGTCGGCCCTGGCCGCGCTCCGTTCCGCGCCGCCCGGCAAGGCCGCCGCGCTCAAGGCCCTGTCCGGGGTCTATCTGACGCGTCACGGCCTCGCCTTCAGCCATCCGGTGTACCGGAAGCAGATCGCCCGGCTCGATCCCGCCTTCGAGCGCATCGCCTGGGGCGCGCAGGGACATCTGCCGCGGCCGTTGGATGTCGTGCCGGAGTATCGTCAGATCGAGGCGGGAGAGAACGGCCGGGCCATCGCGTCGCTGGAGCCGAAGGAGCGGTCCCTCACGGCCGAGCTCGACGCCCGCCTGGGCCGGATGGCCGGCGTCCTGGAGAAGGCGGCCGTACTGGCGGGGGCCGGCGTTCCCTCCAAGCGGCCGGTCGAAAAATAAGCAGGGCGCCTCAAAGCCGGGCCGCCCTGCCTTGTCTAATAGGGCAGAGGTTCCGATGAGCCCTGATGACGGCTACCCCGCAAAATCCTCTCTCCGGGGGATGGCAGAGAGGCCCGGGTAGAGGCATAATGGCCGCAAGGACGCCGGATCCAGGGCCCCGGTGAATCATGAAAAGGTTGAAAACAATAGCCTTAGGACGAGCGGCGGCGCTCCATTGACTTCCGCTCCCGGCGGGCTTAAGATATCGATAGGAAGGGGTTTTTTCCGGCCTAAAGCAAGGAGGATCTTATGCGTCATTTCAAAGGCCTTTTCATTGTTCTTTTCCTGGCGACTGCGGGGATCGCCGGCTTCGGCTCCCTGACCTCATGCAATATCGCAGGAGGCTCTGGGGGCGGCACGGGCAGCCTGAAGCTGCTCATGACCGACGCCCCCAGCGATGACTGGACGGAAGTGACCGTCCATTTCCTGTCCGCCAGCCTCCACAAGCATGACAGCGAGACTTGGGAGAATTTCTGGACGGCCAACACGGCCGATCCGGCCTCCGGAAAGGTCAACCTGATCGACCTGAGCGGGATCACCGATATCCTGAACGCGGGCACGATCCCGGCCGGCCAGTACGACCGGATCAAGCTGGTCATGAACACGAGCCCGCAGCCCGAGTCGATGAAGCTCGTGACCGCGGATGGCACGCAGATCAGGCCCGAGGACATCACGGTCGTCGATCCGAGCGGCAAGGGGGAGATCAAGATCGACCTCGCCCCGAACCTCGTCGTCGAGGCGGATACGAACAACATCGTCGCCATCGATTTCGACCTGGCCCACCCGCTGTCCGTCGTCAACCTGGACGGCAAGGTGGTCATCAGCCTGAAGGTGCGCCATAA
>JAPKZE010000421.1 GCA_026393955.1 Candidatus Aminicenantota bacterium | reverse complement strand
CGCGACGAGCGACTTCTTGACGGCTTCGGGCCCGACGTCGGCCACGAGCTTCCCCATCATCCCGGCGAACTGGGCCTCGATCCCGGCCGGGCTGAGCTTGTCGCACTCGAGGCCGCGGCCGCTCGCGGGCTCCGGGGCGTTCTCGGCCCCGGTCGAGGTGTGACCGAAGCGCAGGATCGTCCACCTGCCAGCGGGAACGTCCCAGGCGACCCGGCCGTCGGCGTCCGTCTGCGAGCCGAGATCGACGATCTTGTCCTTGGCGACGGTCATCTTCGCCGGCAGCTCGGTCTCCGCAGCAGGCGGCACCTCCCGCCTCTCATAGAGCGCCTTGCCCTTGATGCCGTCGATGCGATAGTCGCCCGGCCTCGGGAAGGCCAGCACGACGATATCCCGATAGAACCCGCGTATCGTCTCCGGCTGCGGGAGCTTCCCTTCGAACCGGGCCGGGCCCGTGACCACGGTCTCCGACCAGACGATCTTCTGCATGGACTGCTCGGGGGTGATCCACGGCCCGCCGCTGCCGTTCCAGCCGGCGTCGTCGTTCATGTTGATCTCGAGGCCGAGCCGCCCCGCCTCGGCGACCGCGAATCTGAAGAGCGCCCGCCACTCCGCCCCCATGAACGCGGCCTTCCCGACGGGCGCGCCCTGGTCCACCTCCATGATCAGGACCCCGCCGATGCCGACCCGCTTCATGGCCTCGAGGTCGGCCGTGATGCCCTCGCGGGTGATGTTGCTGTTGAGCCAGAACCAGTAGACCCAGGGCCGGGCCGAGTCCGGCGGCTTGACGAACCCCGCCTTCAGAGCGTCGGTTTTCTTCGGAGCGCAAGCCGCGAAACAGGCCAGAATCACGACCAGGATGGCAACGACCGGCTTTTTCATGGATTTGTCCCTCTCTCAAGAGGGATTATATCTCCGGACTGAGTGGGCGCTCCACTCTTTTTTATTCCTTGGTAAAGTCTATCGAAGGCGTTTCAAGACCGCCCTGAAGGTCGATATTCTTGAAATCGTCCTTCAGAACGAGTTCATCGATCAGGACTTCGAAGATCACCTCAAACCCAGCTTCTTCTCGGCCTCCTCGAGGGGCACCCATCTTCGATCCTTCCGGCCAGCCCTCTCAGCGGCCGCTTTCCCCAAGACATGGTCTTCCAGAGCCTCCAGGAGCTTTTCCATGTGCCGAATTCTTCATAATCAACGAGGACGCCGACCGGCCTGTTCCGTTTCGTCAGGATCACTCTGCTGGTTTTCATCTCTTCGCGGCTCCTATAACTAGGGCTGCCCCAAATCTTCATCCCCCGCTTTGACCGTCAGGGTCCAGACCTTCTCGGTCTTGGCGTAAGCCTTGAGCGCTCCGGTCACTTCGGAGCCCCACTTTCCGGCCGCGATCGCCTTCTCCAGGGCGCTTCTGTCGATTTCCGCGACCTCATCCCAGACGCCGAGTCTCCGAAGCTCGGCTTCGAGAGCGCGCCTCTCCTCCGTCCCCTTGGCGGGCGTGAAGACCCGGTCTTTCCCCGTCACCCGGAGCCGTGCGTCGGTGCCGGCGATGACCTGGACGTTCTCCCTCTCGGCAAACGCGATCGCCGCGTCCCTCAGCGTGTCCATCTCCTCCTTTACGGCCTTCTCCTCCGCCTCGAGCGCCTTCTTCTTCCTCCACCTCTCGGCGTAGGCGTCCGCGATCACGACCCCCGGCTCGTCCTTCCACTTGTCCCTGGGCAGCGCCTCGACCTTGACCAGGTGCTTTTTGGCCGGACAGAGGTCCCTGTAGGCGCACCAGCCGCAGAGAGGGCTCTCGTGGAGGGGGAACTCCGTTTCCGCCTCGATCCTGTCGATGAGCGCCGCGAGCTCGGACTTCAGACTCTCCAAGGCCTCCGGCGTCCGAGTCGACCTCATTTCGACATCGAAGGCGACCTCGTGCCAGACGAGGCGGACCTCTTTGGCCTCGGGCCAGAGCTTCTGGACCCCGATCTGGTAGAGCGCGAGCTGCCGGTCCTCATCGAGCTCCTTCTGATCCGGCAGCTTCG
>JAPKZE010000330.1 GCA_026393955.1 Candidatus Aminicenantota bacterium | reverse complement strand
CCTGAAGATGCACGGCGGCGGCCCCAAGGTCGTGGCCGGCAAGCCCCTGGCCCCCGAATACACCGACGAGAACCTGGCCCTGCTCGAGAAGGGGCTGCCCAATATGGTCGCCCACATCAGGAACGCCCTGCGCTTCGGCGTGCCCGTCGTCGTCGCCGTCAACCGCTTCGCCGCGGACACGGACGCCGAGATCGAGACGGTCCGCCAGGCCGCCGTCGCGGCCGGGGCCGAGGACGCGGTCATGGCCGACCACTGGGCCGAGGGCGGGGCCGGGGCCGTGGCCCTGGCCAAGGCGGTCATGGCCGCCTGCGAAAAGCCGGCCAATTTCAAGTTCCTCTACCCGCTCGAGTGGGACATCAAGAAGAAGATCGAGACGATCGCCACCGAGATCTACGGCGCCGACGGCGTCGACTACACCCCGGAGGCGGAGGCCAAGATCGAGCTGTACACGCGCCTGGGCTTCGACAAGCTGCCCATCTGCATGGCCAAGACGCACCTCAGCCTGAGCCACGATCCGGCCCTGAAGGGCGTGCCCAAGGGCTTCCGTATCCCGGTGCGCGACATCCGGGCCAGCGTCGGCGCGGGATTTCTGTACCCGCTCTGCGGGGACATGAGGACCATGCCCGGACTGCCGACCCGGCCGGTCTACTACGACGTCGACCTCGACCTCAAGACCGGCAAGGTGACCGGGCTGTTCTGAGCGGCCTCAGCGGGAGCGGACGACCTGGCCTTTGACGTTCGCGATGGCGAGCCCGCCGCTCCCAGCCTCGATCACACGGACGTTCTTCTCGACGTCCTCGATGTCGATGCCGCCGGAGCCGTCGTCGATCGTCACCGTCCCGCCGACCCGGCGGATGCGGATCTCGCCCGAGCCGTCATCGATCGCGAGGTCGCCGGCGACGTCGCTGATCTCGATCCCGCCCGAGCCGTCGTCGATCGTGACCGCCCCTCCGATCCGGTCGACCCGGATCGACCCGGACCCGTCCTCGATCCGGAGCGCCGCGGCCAGGTCCTCCACGACCATGCTCCCCGAGCCGTCGTCGATATCGAGGGCCAAGGTCTTCGGGACGGAGACCTTCAGATTGATGACGGCGTCGTCGGACCGGAACAGCCCGCCTCCCTCGCGGATGCGGCTGACGAGGACGGCGGCATCCCCGCGCTTTTCCAGGGTCAATTCGACCCGGTCGCGGAGATAGCTCTCCATCTTGTCATCCCCGACATGCCGGGCGACGATCTCGGCTTCGACCTGGATGGCGCTCAGGCCCTCCCGGCCGGCCACCGTCAGCGATCCGGCCCCGGCCTTGATCTCGAGCTCCCGGAGGCCCTGGGCCGGCAGGTCCAGGGACTTTTTCGTCTCGAAAGCGGCCAGGCTTCCGGCGCAGGCCGCGAACAGGATCGCCAGAACCATCGTCTTTTTCATGCGCACCTCCGTCTTCTCTACCTAGAGACGAAGGCCTTCCCGGAAAAGTTCCCCTAAGCGCCCGGCGAAGTCCGGGGCCCGGTCCCGTTCTTCCGGGAAAAGTATTATAATGTGCCGGAATGCCCCCTAGAGAGGATCTCCCCATGCCGAAATCCCGCCTGATCTCCCGCCGTCAATTCATCCGCACGGGCGCCGCGGCCGCCGCGGCCCTGACCATCGTCCCCCGCCGCGTTCTCGGCGGACAGGGCTATATCGCCCCGAGCGACACCCTGACCAAGGCGGTCATCGGCGTCGGCGGCATGGGCCGGGGCCACCTCGACTACCCCGGCTCGGTCCTGCGGGCCGTCTGCGACGTCGACCGCGGCCACCTCGCTTCGGCCCTGGAGGCCGCCGGCCCCGGCGTCTCCGGCTACACCGATTTCCGCGAAGTTCTGGCCCGGCCCGACATCGACATCGTCCACATCGCCACGCCTCCCCACTGGCACGGCCTGATCGCCATCGCCGCGGCCGAGGCCGGCAAGGACGTCTGGTGCGAGAAGCCCATGACCCGGACGATCGCCGAGGGCCGCGCCCTCGCCGATACGGTCCGGCGCACCGGGCGGATCTTCCGGATCAACACGTGGTTCCGGTTCACCGACCGTTTCTACGGCTTCGGGACCGACGTCCGGCCGATCAAGAAGGTCGTCCAGAACGGCCTCCTCGGCTGGCCCATCAAGGCGACCGTGAGCGCCACGACCGGGTTCGACTGGAAGTTCTACTGGAGCGGCCTGACCTACGCCAAGCCCGAACCCGTGCCGCCGGAGCTCGACTACGATTTCTGGCTCGGCCCGGCGCCCTGGAAGCCCTACCATCCCCACCGCGTCCACGGCACCTTCCGCGGCTACTGGGACTACGACGGCGGCGGGCTCGGCGACATGGGCATGCACTACCTGGATCCCGTCCAGTACCTCCTCGGCAAGGACGACACGGGACCGGTCGAGGTCTTCGCCGACTGCCCGCAGCAGCACCCGGACGCCTGCGGCAGCTGGCGGCGCATCGAATTGAAGTACGCCGACGGCTGCGTCATCGTCCTCGACGGCGAGAACCGGGACACGCGGGCGCCGTTCCTCGAGGGCCCCAAGGGCAAGCTTTACCGGGGCTTCGAGTCCGACATCCCCAACCTGCGGGGCGCGCTGGCCGCCCTGCCCGACCCGGAGCCGCAGGTGACCGACTTCTCCGAGGCCGTGCGGACGCGCACGCGCTTCGCCCTGAACGAAGCCAACGCCCATCGCTCCTGCACCCTGGTCAATCTGGCCAAGATCGCCGTCCAGCTCGGCCGGCCGCTCCGGTTCGACCCTGAGCATGAGGTCTTCCCCGGCGACGAGGCGGCCAACCGCCTGGCCAGCCAGCCCATGCGGGCGCCCTGGCACCTGTGAGAAGGCCATGAAGAGAGCCGCCATGATCAAAAGAACCGCCGCCCTTGTTCTCGCGGCCGCCGCCTGCGCGCTCCTCGCCGCGGGCCAGACTCCGACCGCGATCCGCGCTACCGAACTCACAGCCCGCGTCTCCGCCGTCCTGGAGCGTTTCCCGGCCGAGACCTCCGCCGCGCGCGATGCCCTGTGCGCCGAGCTCATCAAGCTTGGGCCCCCCGGTCTTATCGAGACCTGTTCACGCGTTTTTTCGCCCGGGGCCGGGAACGACGCCAAGGCCCGTTTCGCCGTCAATGGGCTGGCCGTCCATGTGACCCGGACGGGTGCGGAAGCCGAGCGGCAGATGTTCGTCAAAGCTCTCCTCGCCTCTCTCTCCGGAAGGCGGGACGACAACGTCGCCGCCTTCTTCATCGCCCAGATCCAGCTGGCCGGCCGGGCCGAGGCGGTCAGGCCTCTGGCGAAGTACCTGGCTGACAAAGACCTGGCCGCTCCCGCCGCCGCGGCCCTCCAGGCCATCGGCGGTCCCGAGGCGTCCAAGGCCCTTCTCCAGGCGCTCAATGCCGCTCCGCCGTCCGCCAAGCCCTCGATCATCGACGCGCTCGGCGCCCTGCGCAGCCGCGAAGCCGTCAAGAAGCTGATCCCCCTGACCGGGAGCCTTGACGAAGTCCTCCGGCGCGCCGCCCGCGCGGCCCTGGCCAACATCGGTGACCCGGCCGCCGCTCCGGCCCTGGCGAACGTGCCGGTGACCGCATCGCCCCGGGAAAGAGGCGAAGCCGCCGGTCTCTATCTCCTGTTCGCGCGTCGACTCGCGGCCGCCGATCAGACCGCCGAGGCCCTGGCCGCGGCCAGGGCGATCCTCGCTTCCCACGGCGGTCCCGGCGAGAGCCGAGTCGCCGCGGAGGCGCTTTCGCTTATCGTCTCGATCCTCGGGGACAAGGCCCTCCCTGAGCTTCTTCAGGCCGTCGACGGCCCGGCCGACGTCCGCGGCGCGGCCCTCAAGATGGCGGCCAAGCTCGGGGACGGGACCGCGACTGAAAAATGGATCGAAAAGGCGGGGTCCGCAAATCCGGATATCAAGGCGGCCATCATCGGCATGCTCGGCCGGCGCGGCGATGCGACGGCCCTGCCGTTCGTCCGCGAGAGCCTCCGGAGCGGCGACCAACCCGTCCGGCTGGCGGCCATTCCCGCGGCGGTCCGGCTAGGCAGCGAGAGCGCCGTCGCCGACATCTTCGGGCTTTTCGGCTCCGCCGATGAGCGGACGATCGCCGCGTCGAAGACGGCCCTGCTCGGCTTCGACGCCCGCCTGGTCGTCCCGGAGGCGGCCCGGCGCCTCGACGCGACGCCGCTTCCCGGCCAAGCCGCGCTCATCGATCTCCTCGGCGAAAAGGGAGCCCGGTCCGAGATCGACCGGATCTTCGCCCTGACCGCCGATCCCAAGCCCGCCACGCGGGCGGCCGCGCTCGGCGCCCTGGCCAAGCTGGCCGGCGAAGCGGACCTTCCCCGCCTCGTGGCCATGCTCGAGACGGCGACCGACGGCGACGACATCTTGAACCTCCAGAACGCGGTCGCCGCCGCGGCCAAGTCGAATTCCGACCCGGCGCTCCGCGGCGCCGCCCTCGTCAAGCTCATGGCCGGCGCGGCGACGGTCCGCAAGGTGGCCATCCTGCGGACCCTGCCGAAAGTGGGGGGACCCAAGGCCCTCGACGCGGCCGCCGGCGAGTCCGGGGCGTCCGATGCCCAGGTCCAGACCGCGGCCGTTTACGCCCTGTCCCAGTGGCCCGACGACGACGCGGCCGCCGAGCTGCTGCGCATCGCCGCGGCCACTCAGAACCGCAAGCACCGGATCATGGCCGTCGAAGGATACGCCCGCCTCGTCGAGGGGGCCAATCTGAGCGGCCCGCGCAAGCTCGCTCTCTTCCAGGACCTGCTCTCCAAGCCGTTCGAAGACGCGGACAAGAAGTCGATCGTCGCCGGCGCCGCCGGCATCCGGGAGCCCGAAGCGCTTCGCCTGCTCGCCGGCTACCTGGATAATCCCGTCCTCGGCGATACGGCCGCGGCCGGCCTCGTCGACCTGGCCTCGGAGCAGGCGCCCCGCGAGCGCTGGCTCTCGGGCCACGAGGCCACCTCGGTCCTCCGGCGCGTCGAGGCCCGGACGGCCGATCCGATCGAGAAGGAGCGTGTGGCCGCGCTCATCGCAGCCCGCCTTCGCCAGGGCGGCTTCGTGCCCCTCTTCGACGGCCGCTCGCTCGACGGCTGGAAGGGCCTGGTCGCCGACCCGCCGGCCCGGGCCAAGATGACGCCCCCGGAGCTGGCCACGGCCCAGGCCGCGGCCGACGAGCGGATGCGGGCCCACTGGCGGGTCGCCGACGGCGCGCTCGTGTTCGACGGCAAAGGCGAGAGCCTCTGCACCGCGGCCGACTACGGCGATTTCGAGCTCCTGGCCGATTGGAGGATCGAGACGGGCGGCGACAGCGGCCTCTATCTCCGCGGCTCGCCCCAGGTGCAGATCTGGGATCCGGCGGCCAACCCCGCCGGCTCGGGCGGCCTCTACAACAACCAGAAGGGCAAGAGCGTCCCCGCGGAAAAGGCCGACCGCCCGGCCGGCGAGTGGAACTCGTTCAGGGTCATCATGATCGGCGAGCGGGTCAGCGTCTATCTCAACGACAAGCTCGTCGTCGACAACACGGTCCTGGAGAATTATTGGGAGAGGGACAAGCCGATCTATCCCGTGGGCCAGATCGAGCTCCAGGCCCACGGCAACCCGCTCGCGTTCCGCAACGTCTTCATCCGCGAGATCCCCCGCGACCAGGCTTCGCCGCAGATGACGGAGGTCGAGGCCTCCGAGGGATTCGCCCCGCTCTTCAACGGACGCGATCTCGACGGCTGGACCGGCGACACGAAGGGCTACGCCGCCGAGGCGGGCAAGATCGTCATCCACCCCGAGCTCGGCAGCGGGAACCTGTACACGGCCAAAGAGTACGCCGACTTCGTCCTGCGGTTCGAGTTCAAGCTAACGCCAGCCGCCAACAACGGCCTGGGCGTCCGGGCGCCCCTCGAAGGCGACGCCGCCTACGCCGGCATGGAGATCCAGATCCTCGAGGACGGCTCCCCCGTCTACTGGGGCCTGCGGCCGTACCAGTACCACGGCTCGATCTACGGGGTCGTCCCGGCCCGCCGCGGCGCCCTGAAACCCGTCGGGGAGTGGAACACCGAGGAGGTCACGGTCCGGGGTCCGCGCGTCACCGTCGTCGTCAACGGGACGACGGTCGTCGACGCCGACATCGACGCGGCGAGCGCCGGGGGGACCGTGGACGGCAACACCCACCCCGGCTTAAGCAGGAAGTCCGGTCACATCGGGTTCCTCGGCCACGGCTCCATCGTCGAGTTCAGGAAGATCCGGATCAAGGAATATTAAGGGCGTTCAGGAGGATCGATCGGCGCGGCGGCCGGGCGCGCCGAGGCCCAACGCCTCGCGCAGGGCGGCGTTGATCTGGGTGTTGTCGAGGATCAGGCCCGGATACCACGTCCCCCGGAAGGCCATGAAATAGCGGATCCCGGCGCCGGTCACGGCCAGGTTGACGAGTTCGTTCGTGTGTCCCGCAGTGCCGTAAGAAACATCCTCTTCCGGATAGACGTACGGCGAGGCGTAGGCGGGGCTCTTGAGCGCGGCTCCGTTGGGGGCCACTCCCCTGTCGCTGCCCGTGGCGGGCGGGGCTTCCGGGTGGGCGAAGCGCGCGTCCTGGCGGGGCAGGTCCC
>JAPKZE010000182.1 GCA_026393955.1 Candidatus Aminicenantota bacterium | reverse complement strand
GATCCTCGTCGCCGTCTGCCTTCTCGGTTTCGCGGGCTGCCGGTCGAAGAAGCCGGCCGCAGCCGAAGGCGAGAAGGAATGGTACCGCTACATCAGCGCCTTCACCTCGGGGACGATGTTCCGCAAGTCGCCCGTGCGCGTGCTCTTCGTCGACAACGCCGGCACCCCGGGGAAGGCCGCGGCGGGGCTGTTCGAGTTCTCGCCGGCGATCGACGGGACCGCGGAGTGGACAAGCCCCCGCGAGATCGTCTTCACCCCGAAGGGCGAGCTCAAGCCCGGCCAGGAGTACCGGGCCGTCCTGGCCGTGGGCCGGATCCTCGACCTGCCCAAGGCCTTCGCCAAGTTCGAGTTCCGCTTCGGCGTCGTGCGGCCCGACATGGAGGTCCTGCTGGAGGGGCTGTTCGCCGAGGACCCGGAGCGGCCGCAGGCCCAGGTCCTCCGCGGCCGCGTCGTCACGGCCGACATGGAGGAAAAGGCCCTGGTCGAGAAGGTCCTCGAAGCCGGGCAGGACGGAAAAGCCCTGCCCGTCGAGTGGAGCCACGCCCAGGAAGGGTTGACCCATTATTTCACGGTCAAGGACATCGCCCGCAGGGAGGAGGCCTCGACGGTCCTTCTGACCTGGGACGGCGCCCCGATCCGCATCGACAACCGCGGCCGGCGGACCGTGGACGTGCCGGCCCTCGGCGCGTTCGAGGTGGTGTCCGTCGAGGCGGCCGCCGGGGAGACCCGGCACGTCCTCATCCGTTTTTCCGACAGCCTGTCCCGGGACCAGAGCCTCCAGGGGCTCATCCGCATCGAGAAGCGGTCGCTGACGTTCGAGATCGAAGGCAACGTCGTCCGGGTCTATTCGACCCAGGAGTTCCTCGGCAACGTCCCGGTCAGCGTCCTCGCCGGCATCCGCAACTACCTCAACCGGCGCCTCAAGGACGGCGTCGACCGGACCGTCAGCTTCGAATCCCTCCGGCCCCGGGTCCGCTTCATCGGCCGCGGCCTCATCCTGCCGCGCAAGGACCGGCTGACCGTGCCCATCGAGGCCGTCAACCTGCGGAGCGTCCAGGTCGCGGCCTTCCAGATCTACCCGGGCAACATGGCCCAGTTCTTCCAGATCAACAGCCTCGAGGGGTCGGACGAGCTGGCCCGGGTCGGCCGCTATCTCTGGCGCAAGACCGTCCCTCTGTCGGACGATCCCGCCGTGACCGGCCGTCCCACGCGCTTCGACCTCGACGTGACGCCCCTGTTCAAGGAGAACCCGGGGAGCCTGTTCCGTATCGTCCTGTCCATCAACCGCGGCAATTCGGCCTACCCCTGCCCGGCCGGCGGGGAGCCGGTCGTCGCCGAGCCGCCTCTCCGGAACATGGACGACGCGGGCTACGAGCGCTACTCGGATTGGGATTACAACGACGAAGGCTACGGCGACCGTCCCGGCGAATGGAACCGGCGCAACGATCCCTGCGCGGACGCCTATTACTTCCCCCGCTACAACCGCGAGGCCGTCGCCGGCCGCAATTTCTTCGCCTCCGACATCGGGCTCGTGGCCAAGCTCGAGCCGGGCGGCACCCTGCACGTCGTGACGACCGACCTCGGCACGGCCCGGCCGCTCCCCGGTCTCCGGGTCAGGGCCTACGACTTTCAGAACCGGCTCCTCGGCGAGACGACCTCGGACGGGAACGGGTTCGCCGTCTTCGCCCTCAAGGACCGGGCCTTCTATGTCTCGGCCGAGGGCGGCGGCGATATCGGCTATCTCCGCATCGCCGGCGAAGGCGCGCTGCCGCTCAGCCACTTCGACGTCGGCGGCGAGGTCTCCGAGCGGGGCGTCAAGGGCCTGCTCTACGGCGAACGCGGCGTGTGGCGCCCCGGCGACACGCTCCATCTGACCTTCGCCCTGTTCGACCGGGACAAGGTCCTGCCGCCCGGACACCCGGTCATCCTGGAGCTGGCCAATCCGCAGGGGCAGGTCGTGCTGACGGCCAAGCCCGATAAGGTCGTCGAGCCGTTCTACGCCTTCCGGATCGCGACGGACGAGGCCGCCCCGACGGGGAACTGGCAGGCCCGTGTCCTCGTCGGCGGCCTGACGTTCAGCAAGACCCTCAAGATCGAGACGGTCGTGCCCAACCGGCTCAAGATCGGGCTCGAAACGGGGCGGGACATCCTCCGGCGCAAGGACATGCCTTTCGAGGCGGCTGTCACAGCCCAATGGCTCCACGGCGCGCCCGCCGCGAACCTGAAGTTCGACGTGTCGGCGCGGCTCGTGCGGCGGCCGACCCGGTTCGAGCGCTTCCCGGACTACAGCTTCGACGACCCGGCCCGCGAGTTCGAAGGCGCCACGGTCGAGGTGGCCCAGGGGACACTCGACGCCGAGGGGCGGGCCAAAGCCCGGATCGACATCGCTCCCCAGCAGCCCAGCCCGGGCCTGCTCGACGCCGTCTTCACCAGCCGCGTCTTCGAGGAGAGCGGCGACTTCAGCGTCGACACCTTCTCGCTCCCGTTCCACCCGTACGATTCCTACGTGGGCGTCCGGGCGCCCAAGGGCGAGGAGACCCGCGACCTGCTCGTGACCGACAAGGACCAGGAGGTCTCGATCGTCAGCGTCGACCCCGACGGCCGACCCGTCTCCCGCGACCGCCTCGTCGTCTCCCTCTACAAGATCGAGTGGAAGTGGTGGTGGGACCGGAGCGGAGAATCCCTGGCCCAATACGTCGCCGGCGTCCAGACCCGGCCGCTGCTCAAGGCCGAGGTCTCGACCCGCGACGGGGCCGGCCGGTGGACGTTCCAGATCCGCTACCCCGATTGGGGGCGTTTCCTCATCCGCGTCGAGGACCCCGTGAGCGGCCACGCGGCGGGCCAGATCGTCTACGTCGACTGGCCGGGCTGGGCCGGCCGGGCCCGGGAGGAAGGCGGGGCCGGAGCGACGTCGCTCAGCTTCACCGCCGACAAGCCCGCCTACAAGGTCGGGGAAAAGGCCGTCATCTACCTGCCCGAGGCCGTCCAGGGCCGGGCCCTCGTTTCGATCGAGAGCGGGACGTCCGTCCTCGACAAGTTCTGGGTGTCCACGGTCAAGGGCGAGAACCGCTTCGAGGTCCCTCTCACCGCGGCCATGACCCCCAATGTCTATGTCCACGTCACCCTCATCCAGCCGCACCGGGACAAGGCGAGCGATACGCCCATCCGGCTCTATGGGGTCATTCCCCTCGTCGTCGAGGACCCGGCGACGCGGCTCGAGCCCGTGGTCAAGGTGGCCGACGAGATCCGGCCCAGGGAATCGTTCAAGGTCGAGGTCCGCGAGAGCGGCGGCCGGCCCATGACCTACACCCTGGCCGTCGTCGACGAGGGGCTCCTCGGCCTGACCCGGTTCGCGACGCCGGACCTGCGCAAAGGCTTTTATGCCCGCGAGGCGCTCGGGGTCTCGACGTGGGACCTGTTCGACATCGTCGCCGAGGCCTACGGCGCCGAGATGGCCCGCATCCTGGCCCTCGGCGGCGGCGAAGAAGGCGCGTCCCTCGACAAGGCCAAGCAGCCGCGGCGGTTCCCCCCGGTCGCCCTGTTCGAAGGGCCGTTCGAGCTCAAGGCGGGCGCGAGCGCCGTCCACGAGCTGGCCATGCCGCAGTACTTCGGGGCCGTCCGGGTCATGGTCGTGGCCGGCCGCGGCGGCGCGTTCGGCCTGGCCGAGAAATCCGTCCCGGTCCGGCGCGACCTGATGACCCTGGCCACCCTGCCTCGGGTCGTCCGCCCCGGCGAGGACGTGGTCATGCCCATCGCCGTCTTCGTCACCAAGCCGGAGATCAAGGAGGTCACGGTCGAGGTGGAGACGAACGGGCTCCTCGAGGTCGTCGGCGAGCGCCGCAAGACGGTCGCCTTCGCCAGGCCCGGCGACGACATCGTCAGCTTCGCCCTCAAAACGACGGGCGGCATCGGTCCGGGGGAGGTGCGTTTCCGCGCGGCGGGAGGGGCCGAGCGCGTCGAAGACGCTATCGCCATCCCCGTTCTGGCCAGCAGCACGGCCATCACGCAGACGACGCGCCTCGAGGTCAAGCCCGGCGAGAGCGTGACCAAGGAGGTTGTGCCGTTCGGGCTGGAGAACACCAACAGCGTCATCCTCGAAGCGTCCTCCCTGCCGCCGCTCAACCTGGAGAAGCGGCTCGACTTTCTGATCCAGTATCCCCACGGCTGCCTCGAACAGACGCTCTCGGCGGCCTTCCCCCAGCTCTACCTCAAGAGCCTGGTCAAGCTCGACGAGCGGCAGGCCAAGGAGGTCGAGGAGCACGTCAAGGCGGCCATCCAAAAGCTGCCGGCCTTCCAAATGATGAACGGGGCCTTCTCGTATTGGCCGGGCGATCGCGAGGGCCACGAGTGGACGGGCATCTATGCCGGCTGGTTCCTGCTCGAGGCGGCCCGCCTCGGCTATCACGTGCCCCCCTCCATGCTCGACGCCTGGCGGGCGAACCAGAAGATGCTGGCCAACGGATTCGTCACCGGCGGCGCGTCGGCTCAGCTGGCCCAGTCCTTCCGGCTGTTCGCGCTGGCCTTGGCCCGCGATCCCGACCTCGGGGCCATGAACAGGCTCCGGGAGAGCGCCGCCCTGCCCGGCCTGGCCGGGCTCATGCTGGCCGCGGCCTTCCAGATGACCGGTCAGGCCGACGCGGCCGCCGATCTGGCCGACCGGGCCAGGCTCGAGTTCAAGCCCTATCGCGACGACAGCGAGACCTTCGGCTCCGAGTTCCGGGACAAGGCCCTGGCCGTCCGGGCCTTCGTCCAGATGGGCCGGGCCGAAAAAGGGCGGGCCTGGCTCGAAGACGTCTCCAAGACGTTCGCCTCGGACCTTTGGCTGTCGACGCACGAAACGTCGTTCGGCCTGATGGCCCTGGCCGCCTTTTACGGCGGGGCGGGCGTCAAGCCGTTCCGCTACAAGTTCGCCTGGGACGGGGACAAGGCGGTCGAGGTCGAGTCGGCGACGCCGTTCGACCGGCGCGAGTACGCGGTCTTCCCGATGAAGGGCCGGGCCCTCACCGTGGCCAATACCGAGACCGGGCCGCTTTACGTCAACGTCTATCGGCGCGGCGTGCCCGCGGCCGGCGTCGAAACGCCGTCCGCGGAAGGCCTGTCGATCGACGTCCGCCTGCGCGATATGAAGATGAACGCCCTCGAGGCGGGCCCGATCGCGCAAGGGCTCGATCTTATCGCCGAGGTCCGGATCAAGAACCTGACCCCGAACCCGCTCAGGAACCTCGTCCTGACGCATCTCGTCGCTTCGGGTTTCCAGATCAAGAACCCCCGGTTCGGCGGAGGGGCGGCCCCGGCCGTCGACTACCAGGACATCCGCGACGACCGCGTCTTCACCTACTTCGGGCTCGACGCCGGGCAGGAGAAGGTCTTCACGGTCGTTCTCAACGCCTCCTATCGCGGCCGGTATTACCAGCCGGGCGTCGCCGTCGAAGCCATGTACGACGCCGGCCTGCACGGCAACACGAAGGGACAGTGGATCGAGATCATCCAATGAAAGCGGGGAACGAAAGCGGGGGACACGTACCAAAGGGACACGTCCCCCTCCTCAAACGCCGCCGCTTCCTCATCTTTGGCGGCGTTTGCCTTCTTCTCCTTCTGCTCTGGCTGGCCGTCCCCGTCGTCCGCTTCGACGATCCCGTTTCGCCGGTGCTGTTCAGCGCGGAGGGCCGGCTGATGGGGGCCCGGCCGGCCGCCGACGGCCAGTGGCGCTTCCCGCAGGGCGGACGTGTCCCGCGACGGTTCGCCGAGGTGCTCGTCCGTTTCGAGGACAAGCGCTTTTTCGCCCATCCCGGCGTCGACCCCCTGGCCGTGGCCCGGGCGGTGCGTCAGAACATCCGGGCGGGCCGGGTCGAGAGCGGCGCGAGCACGATCACCATGCAGGTCATCCGCCTGGCCCGGAAGAACCGGCCCCGGACCTTGGCCGAAAAGCTGCGCGAGGCCGGGCTGGCCCTGCGGCTCGAGACCAGCCTGTCCAAGGCCGGGATCCTGGCCCTGTTCGCGGCCCATGCGCCGTTCGGCGGCAACGTCGTCGGCCTCGACGCGGCCTCGTGGCTCTACTTCGGCCGGAGCCCCGACGAGCTGAGCTGGGCCGAGGCGGCCTTTCTGGCCGTCCTGCCGAACGACCCGGGGCTCACGACTTCCGCGACGGGGCGGGTCCGGTTGCGCGGCAAGCGCGACGGCCTCCTCGAAAAGCTCCGGGACCGGGGGACGATCGTCGCCCTCGAGTGCCGGCTGGCCCTGGCCGAGCCCATGCCCGAGCGTCTGCGCCCCGTGCCCCGTGACGCCCCGCATCTCCTCTACACCCTTGCCGCCCGTCCCGGCGCCGTGCCGCCTTTCCGGTCCTTCGTCGCCGCCGACTTGCAAAGGACGGTTCGGCGGGTCGTCGAGCAACATGGCGAGCGGCTTTCCGGCCGGGATATCCGAAATCTCGCCGCGGTCGTCATCGATAACCGTGAG
>JAPKZE010000170.1 GCA_026393955.1 Candidatus Aminicenantota bacterium | reverse complement strand
CAAGGCCCTGCCGGCCGTCTTCGTCGCCGCCGACATGGACGGGACGGTCCCGCTCTCCGCCGAGGCCGCGCTCTGGCTGGCCCAGAGCCTCTGCGTCAAGGCCGACCTGCGGTCCGACCGGACCTGGTACATCCTGGCCTGCGGCAACCCGGACGCCGCGGCGGGCTATTTCGGCAAGCCCCAGCGGCTCGACAGCCGGAACGCCCGCCCCAAGAACGACGACCAAGACGACGCGACGGACGAGGACGGCCCCGACGACCTCGACGGCGACGGCGTCATCACCCAGATCCGGGTCAAGGACCCCGAAGGGACCTGGATGGCCATCCCCGGCGATGCGCGCCTGATGAAGAAGGCCGATGGGGCGAAGGGCGAAAAAGGCGTCTGGAAGCTCTATCCCGAGGGCCTCGACAACGATCGCGACGGCCAGTTCAACGAGGACGGGCCCGGCGGCGTCAGCCTCGGCACGGCCTTCCCGCACCTCTATAAATACCACGCTCCGGACGCCGGCCCCTGGCCTGGGAGCGAGGCGGAGACGTTCGCCCTGCTCAAGTTCTTCGATCTCCACCGCGAGATCGGCCTGGCTTTCGTCTTTGGCGAATCGAATTTCTGCCTCAATCCGCCCCGCGCCGGCCGCAAGGGCGAATCCGACTTCACCCAGATCAAGGTCCCGGAACGGATCGCCGGCTTCATCAACGCCGATCCCACCCGGACCTACACCATGGCCGAGATCATCGAGCTCGTGAAGCCGCTCGTCCCGCCCGGCATGGAGGTCACCGAGGGCCTGGTCGCGGGATTCCTCGATCTCGGGGCGGCCGTCAACCCGCTCGAGGATGACCTAAGCTCGACGGCAAGCGCCTCGACCCGGCCGCGGAGAAGGACGGATCCCTCGAGCTTTACGCGTATTACCAGCTCGGCCTGCCTTCCTTCGCCCTGGACTTCTGGACCCTGCCCGAGGTCAAAGTGGAGAAGGCGGCCGACGATATCACGCCCGAGAAGCTCGAGAAGATGACCAACGACGAGTTCATCGCTCTCGGCGAGGAGAAGGTCGACGCCTTCCTCAAGGCCTCCGGGGCGCCCGACCAGTTCAAGGCCAAGCAGGTCTTCGAAGCGCTCAAGGCCGGGCAGATGGACACCAAGAAAATGGCCGAGATGATGAAGCAGATGCCCAAGAAGCCGAGCGCGGAAGGGACCGATCCGAAGGAAAAGGCCCTCGTCGCCTGGAGCGACAAGGAGCTCGGCGGCCAGGGCTTCGTCGCCTGGAAGCCGTTCAAGCATCCGACGCTCGGCGACGTCGAGATCGGCGGCATCGTGCCCTACGCCGACAACACGCCGCCGGCCAAGATGATCGACGGCCTGGTCAAGGGCCAGGCCCCCTGGGTCTTCGAGGTGGCCAAGAAAATGGCCCGGATCGCCATCGCCGACGTCCGGGTGAAAAAGATCGGGACCGGCGTCTACGAGATCAAGGCCTGGGTCGAGAACAAGGGCGACCTGCCCTATCCGACGGCCATGGCCGGGCGCAACCAGCACGTCCTGCCGGTCATCGTCTCCCTCGCCGGCGAGGGGGTCGAGATCGCCCAGGGCAAGAAACGGAGCCTCGTTCCCGCGGTCCCGCCCCGTGGCTCCCAGGCCGTGACCTGGATCGTCCGGTCGGCCAAACCGGTCAAGCTGACGATCAAAGCGGAGACCCAGACCGCCTGGGGCGATGCCCGGACGGTCGACCTCGGAGGTGTCAAGTGAAAAAGCTCGCCGGTTCCATCCTCGTCCTCATGCTCCTCGCGTCGACCTTGCCGGCCCAGAAGCCCGCGATCACGGTGCCGCTGCGGTTCGACCAGTACTACACCCTCGACCAGGTCTACGAGGCGCTCAAGGCCCTGAACAAGGCCTATCCGCAGCTGACGACGCTCGAGACCGTCGGCACGAGCGAAGAAGGCCGGCCGATCATGGCCATGACCGT
>JAPKZE010000201.1 GCA_026393955.1 Candidatus Aminicenantota bacterium | reverse complement strand
CAGGGACTCGAGCTTGGCCAGGCCCAGGATCTTGACGACCGCCCCGGCGATGGCCGTGTTGACGATCGGGGCGGCCATGCTCCCCAGCCGGTGCTTGACGGCGATCTCCGTGGCGTTGACCGTCCGGACCTTGAACTTGCCGTGGAACGGGAAGTCCTCGGGCCGGCGGTCGCTGTTGATGATGATCGTGCCGCCGGGCTTGAGGCCCTCGGTGATGTCGATGGCCTCGACCAGGGTGGGGTCGACCACGACGACGTCATCGGGGGCGTAAATGCGGCTCTTGTCGTAGATCTGCTTGTCGTCGATGCGGATAAAGGCGACGACGGGCGAGCCGCGCCGCTCGACCCCGAACTCGGGATAGGCCTGGACCCATTTGCCCTCTTTGGCGATGGCGTCGGCCAGGATCTTGGAGGCGACGACGGTCCCCTGACCGCCGCGGCCGTGGAAACGGATTTCGACCATGGGCGTCTCCTTACCGATGATGGATAAGGCGCTATTATATGCCCGAACCGCGCCGAAAGGGAAGGGGTCCGGAGGTACCTTTCGGTCACATCCTAGCCGGCCCGTTGCGCCTCGTAGAGCTTCTTCAGCATGACCGCGTCGCCCTCGAGGTTGGGGCTCTCGCAGATGACCAGCCCCTCGACGCCGAGGTCGCGCAGGGCCTGGAGCCACTCGTCGTAGCGGAACGCGGTCTCCTCGAGATTGAGGTGCTTGATCTCGCCCCGGTCCCCGAAATGGATGCCGGCGATGTGGATGTGGACGTTGCGCAGCGACCGCGGCCCGAGCTTGCGGGCGACTTTGCTCAGGACCCGCTCGAAATCCAGATAAGAATTGATCTTCCCTTCGCGGGCGTAGAGGTGGGAGAAATCGAGGCAGGGCTGGAGCCCATCGACGTCGCGGCAGATGGCCAGGACCTCGTCGAGCGTGCCGAACTGGGCCAGCTTGCCCATCGTTTCGATCCTGAGCGTGATAGGCAGGCGCTCGCTCCTGACGACCGACATCACCGCCTTGAGCTCGCCCTTGACGGCCTCGTAGGTCTTCTCCGGCGTGTCCTGGCCGTAGAACGCGGCATGGAAGACGACGCTCGCTGCGCCGCAGGCCGCCCCGACCCGGGCCGTCTTGAGCAGCCGCTCCCGGCTCTGTAGCCGGATCCCGGGATCGGCCGAGTTGAAGTTGATGTGATAGGGGGCGTGGACGCTCAGCCGGAGGCCGAGCTTGACCGCCTTCTCCTTGACCTTGGCGGCCGTGTCGAGGCCCATCTTGACGCCCTGGACGAATTCGAGCTCGAGGGCGTCGAGGCCGAGCTCCTTGATGCGATCGAGGCCGGCCAAGCTGGAGTCGTCGGCCGCGGAGAAGGGGACCCCGGCCGTGCCGAAGTGAAGGCCCCTAGGCGCAGTCGTCATCGGTCTTCCTCCCGGAGCCGAGGAATTGGCCGACGATGCGCATGGCGCAGAAATCGCCGCACATGGAGCAGGCCTGGCTGCGGGTCCGGCGCCGCTTCCGGACGGCCGCGAACTTGACCGGGTCGATGGAGAGGCGCCGCTGCGTCTCCCAATCGAGCCGCTTGCGGGCCCGGGCCAGCGCCAGGTCGCGCTCCAGGGCCCCGGGCACCCCCTTGACGATGTCGCCCGCGTGCGCGGCGATCTTCGAGGCGATGAGCCCTTCGCGGACGTCGTCGTCCGACGGCAGGCCGAGGTGCTCGGCCGGCGTGACGTAGCACAGGAAGTCGGCCCCGGCCGCCGCGGCCACGGCCCCGCCGATGGCCGAGACGATGTGGTCGTAGCCCGGGGCGATGTCGGTGACGAGCGGGCCGAGGACGTAGAAGGGCGCGCCGTCGCAGACGCGCTTCTCCAGGCGCATGTTCATCTCGACCTGGTCGAGCGGGACGTGGCCCGGCCCCTCGACCATGACCTGGACCCCCGCCTCCCTGGCCCGCTTGACCAGCTCGCCGAGCGTCAGCAGCTCCTCGATCTGGGGCCGGTCGGTCGCGTCGAGGATGGAGCCGGGCCGCAGGCCGTCGCCCAGGCTGAGGGTGACGTCGTGGCGGCGGGCGATCTCGAGCAGGCGGTCGTAACGGGCGTAGAAGGGGTTCTCTTTTCCGTTGTGGAGCATCCAGGCGACGAGGAACGCCCCGCCCCGGGAGACGACGTCGGCGACCCGGCCCTGGCTCTTCAGCCGGTCGATGGCTTTCAGGGTCAGGCCGCTGTGGACGGTCATGAAGTCGACGCCCTCGCGGGCCTGCGACTCGACGGCCTCGAAGAGGTCGTCCTCGGTCATGCCGACGATGGAGTCCCGGCGGTCGATGGCCTGGACGGCGGCCTGATAGATGGGCACCGTCCCTACCGGGATGGGCGTCCGGGCCAGGATGGTCCGGCGGATCTTCTTCAGGTCGCCGCCCGTGCTCAGGTCCATCAGGGCGTCGGCGCCGTAGTCGAGGCTGATCTTGACCTTCCGCAATTCGTTGGCCAGCTGAGGGAAATCCCGCGACGTGCCGAGGTTGACGTTGACCTTGGTCCGGAGTCCGCGGCCGATGCCGGCGGGCCGGGCGGGGGCGTGGCGCGGATTGAAGGGAATGACGACGAAACCGTCGGCGACGAGCGGGGCCAGCTTGTCCGGCGCGATGCCTTCGGCCTTGGCGACGGCCTTCAGGACCGGGCTGAGGAGGCCTTTTCGGGCTTTTTCGGCTTGCGTCATGGTCGGTCGATTCCGTCCGATGGAGTTGAGTTCAGAGTATAGAGGAGCCCCTCCGGACTGTCAAGAAAACGGACGGAGGGGACGGGGAGTAGCCCAGTCCAATTTTCCCTCACCCCTAGGGGTCATGTCCCGGGGTGGTTTTTCACCCCTGGATTCATCCGGCCCGACGATTGTCCCTCAGGGGGCCCCCCCTTATGATGGGCCCGCTATGAAACGTGCGGCCCCGGCTTCTTCTTACGCCTACCGTTCGGCTATAATGGGGCCATTCCGTCATTCGCAATAGCCGATAAGACGTCCGATCCAACTGCCGCGAGGTGCGGCGTTTTATCCAACGGCGGTAGCCTGCCGCCAAGAGTCTATCTGTACGCCCATGGACCTCGGTCATAAAGCCCTTTTCCGCAACACGGTCCTGAACCTCCTCGGCCTGGTCGTCCCCCTGGCCGTGGGATTCGTGACCATCCCCATGGTCGTCCGGGCCCTGGGGAACGAGCGCTTCGGCATCCTGGCCCTGGTCTGGGTCGTCTTCGGCTATTTCGGGCTATTCGATCTCGGCCTGGGACGGACGACCACGAAATACATCGCCGACGCCCTGGGCCGGAACGAATCCGGGAAGCTCCCCGGCTACCTCTGGACGACCGTTCTCCTGCAGACGGCGATCGGCACAGCGGCCGCCCTCCTCTCGTACCTGGCCGCGCCTCTCATCGTCCGCCGGATGCTCAACATCCCCGAGGGCTTCATCGGCGAGACCGTCCTGACGCTCCGGCTCGTCGGCCTGTCGCTGCCCGTCATGTTCGTCAGCTCGTCCTTCCGCGGCGTCCTCGAAGCCGCGCAGAGGTTCGACCTGGTCAACGCCGTCAAGGTCCCCGTCAACATCCTGTTCTACGTGCTGCCCCTCGTCGGCGTCGCCCTGGGCTACGAGCTCCCCGGCATCGTCGTCCTGCTCGTCGTCTCCCGGGCCGCGGCCCTGGCCGTCTGGGCCCGGATGAGCTTCAGCGTCATGCCCCCGCTCCGCACGTTCCCGGCCCTGGACAAGCGTCTCGTCCGGCCCCTGTTCTCGTTCAGCGGCTGGATTGGCCTGTCGAGCTTCCTCTACGCCGTGACGACCTCGATCGACCGCCTCATCATCGGGTCGATCCTCACCGTCGAGGCCGTGGCCTTCTACAGCGCCCCGTACGAGGCCGTCAACCGGGTCGGCGTCATTCCCGGCAGCCTGTCGATGGTCCTCTTTCCGGCCTTCAGCTATCTCGACGCGGGCCGCAAGGAGGAGGAGACGGAGGCCCTCTTCGCCCGGTCGACGAAGTTCCTGCTCCTGTCGACCGGACCGATCCTCCTCCTGCTGATGTTCTTCGCCGGCGATTTCCTCCGCCTTTGGCTGGGTCCGGACTACGCCGCGGCGGCCACGCTGGCCGTCCAGGTCCTGGCCGCCGGCTTTCTGGTCAATACCGTCCTGGCCGTGCCCAACAATTACCTTCAAGGCATCGGACGGGCGGATATCGCGCCGAAGTACCAGGCTGTCGAGCTCGTCGTCTACGCCGCTCTGGCCTGGGCCGGAGCGAAGTACTGGGGCATCACGGGCGTGGCCGTGGCCACGGCCATCCGGCTGGTCGCCTTCACCCTGGTCCTTTGGGTGGCCTCTTACAAAGTCGGCCGGGTCCGCTTCGGATACGTCTGGCGCAACGGTCTCGCCGCCGCCCTGGCCGCGCTCGGCCTCTTCACGGCCGGCCTGGCGGCTAACG
>JAPKZE010000189.1 GCA_026393955.1 Candidatus Aminicenantota bacterium | reverse complement strand
GATCGGCGAGATTCACGACCTCGTCTTCGAACTCAATAAAAAGGCAGAGGGCGGGTTCGGGGCGGAGGAGACGCAGAGCGCGCGCAACTACATTCTCGGCCAGATCCCCCCGACCCTGGAGACCAACGCCAGCAAGGCCGGCGCCTACGTCCGGCTGGGCTTCTACAAGCGCGGCTTCGACGAATACGACCGTTACCTCGACGAGATCGGCAAGCTCACGCCGGCGGCCCTGCAGGCCGCGGCCGCGACGGTCCTGCCCCGCCGGGACTTCGTTCTCGTCGTCGTCGGCAAAGCGTCGGAGATCCGCCCGCTCCTGGCCAAGTACGGCACCTGGCAGGAGAAAAAGATCACCGACCCCGATTTCTAGGACGGAGCGGGCCGGACCGGTGAGGAGGATGGCCATGACATCTCGGAACGCGTTCCTGGCGGCCGCGCTGGCCGTCTCTCTGGCCGCGGCCCCGGCGCCCGGCCGGGGGCAGGACCCGGAGAAGATCTCTCTCAGATTCGGGCCGGCCGAGGGCACGCGGCTGACCTACAGCCTCTCGAGCGTCGTCAACGTCGACGGCAAGAGCCTCCTCGGCGTGGACCTGGCCTTGAACGCCGATTCGCGCGGCGAGATCCGCCTCCTGGCCAAGCCTTCGGCCCGCGAGACCGTGCGGGCCGACCTGACCAGTCCCGGCATCGACGTCAACATCCGCCTGCCCGAAAAGGTCATCTCCCAGAAGATCGGCACGACCCGGGGGGAACCGCTCGAGGTCGTCTTCAACCGGACCGGCCGGGTCGAGACGATCCGCAATCCCGAAGCGGTCGGGGGCGGGAATCCTTTCAACGTCTCCATCCCCCAGCTGCTGCGCGACTATTTTCCGGCCTTTCCCGCCTCCCCGGTCAGCCGGGGCGAGAGCTGGGTCGAGACGCGCCGCCTGACCATCCCCTTCCAGGGCCTCGACGTCCAGGTCAACCTGGCCATCACCTACACCCTCGACGACATCCTCCCGGCTGACGACGGACGGCTGGCCCTCATCTCGGCCGTCTATAAGGTCGGCGTCTCGGGCGCCAAGGACCTCGGCGACACCCAGGGGGTCTTCGAGGGCGAAGGCGCCGGCTCGGGGTCGCTCCAGGTCAACATCGACAAGGGCTGGTTCTCGGAGTACCGGGTCGACTTCAAGACGGACGCCGCCTTCGTGATGAAAAAGGGCTCGGACCGGCTGGCCGAGTTCCCGTTCTCGTTCTCGGCCTTCGCCGAGATCGTCCTGATCGGCGTTCAGCCGCCCGACAACATCATCCGCTGAACTCGACCCGGACCCAGCGGTCGAGGGCGGTGAAATAGAGCCCGGATTCCTTCACGTTCTCCGCGGTGATCCTGGCCCAGAACCGCGTATAGAGCTCGACCTGAGGCCGATAGTGATCGACCAGGACGGCCAGCGCCTTCTCCCGGTCCCCGGCCTTGGCGTCCTTAAGGGCCGCGGGCAGCCGGTCGGTCTTGTAATCGGCGATGACCCAGCCGTCCTCCTCCCTGAAGACGAGGTCGACGGCGCCGGAGAGGAACACGGGGGCGCCCTCGGCGGCCGCTACGGGCCGGCCTCCGGCGGCGGGGACGGGCCCGATGGCCTCGAGGAGGCCGCCGTATTCAGCCTCCCCCGGCCCGACCTTGACCGAGAACGGGACTTCGAAGAGCCTCCGCCCGGCCCGCATGGCCCTCGACCAGAAGGACGAGCGGACGATGTCCGAGACGTGGGCGGCGAGCGCCCCGGCGTCGGCCGGGTTCCGCCCCGCGGCGGCCAGGATGTCCCGGGCCATCCGTTCGAGTCTCTCCCGCCCGGCGACGGGCGCCCCGGCAATCTCCCCCGGCCCGGGCCATGATCCGGCCAGGGTTTTCAGCATGACATGGACCTCGGAGCCCCAGAGGCCCAGCCCGCCCTTGGCCCATTCGGGCGGCTCGCCGGCGCGCCGGGCCAGAGAGGTCACGGTCTCGTGGAGCGTCGAGGCCTTGGACCCGCCGGCCATCTTGCGCCTCAATTCCTCCCGCCCTTTCATCACTTCGCCGGGCTTGACGGCGCTCTTCTTCCGCGGAGGCGGCGGGGCGCACGGCGATCCCGGGCCGGCCGGACAATCGGGCAGGTCTTCGACCGCCGCCAATCCCGGCTCGAGCAGGCCCCAGGCCTTTTTCTCCTTGAGGTCGCCGGCGTAGCCGCTGACGACGAGAAGGTCCCGGGCCCGGGTGGCCGCCACATACATCAGCCGGTTCTCCTCGGCTTCTTCGTACTTCAGCTCCTCGGCCGCGCTCTCTTCCCAGTTGACGGGTTGGGAGACCGTCCGGGTCTGGCGGCCGACCGGCCTGGTGAAGCGGAAATGGCCGAGCGGCGTCTGTCCCGTCCGGCGGACGTGCCGATCCGGCTCGAAGCCGCCCACCCCGGCCGGGTTGGCCAGCCAGACGACCGGAGCCTCGAGGCCTTTGGCCTTGTGCAGGTTCATGAGCCGTACGGCGTTGCGGCGGCCCGGCGCGAGGCTCATCTCCTCGACGGGCATGGCTCCGACCCATTCGTCCAGGAAGGCCACGGCCGCGGCGAAGGAGGTCATGTCCTCGCTCTCGCGTCCGCGCAGGACCTCGATGAGCTTGAGGACGTTGCCGGCCCGGCTGCTGCCCATCTCGGTCGTGACCAGGTGGGTGAGCAGGCCCGAATCCTGGATGATGGTCTCCAGGGCCACCGACGGCGGGACCCGGGTCACGAGCTCCCGCCAGGCGCGCAGGGCGCCGAAGGCGCTTCGGATCCGGGCCGAACCGGCCGGCCCGCCGGCTTCGGCGAGAAAGCAGAACCCGCCGCCGGCGGCGCGGTGGTCGAGGAGGTCCTGGTCGCTCAACCCGAAGAACATCCCGCGCAGCACGGCCACGCTGGCCACCGGATCGTCGGGATCGTCGAGCGCGCGGAGAAGGTTCATGACCTCGCGGATCTCGGCGTTCTCCGCGAAGGCGTCGCTGCCCGCGATCTCGAAGGGGATGCCGAGCTCTTCGAGCCGCCGGGCGTACCGGCTCATGCGGTCCTTGTAGCGGAAGAGCACCAGGAAATCGCCAGGCTCGGCCGGCCGGTCGCCGCCGGCGCCGTCGTCGAGACCGAGGTTCCCGGCCAGGGCCCAGGCGATGAACCCGGCCACGCGGGCCGCGTCGAAGCCGGCGATGTCCTCCTTGCGGTGATAAGGCACGGCCGGGACGGTGATCTTGCGCACCCCCGAAAGCGGGCCCCGGCCCCGGCCGCGCACCGTCTCGAGCGGCATGAATCCGGCTTGATACGCGTCCGCGGCGGCGGGGAAGACGCCGCCCCGGCCCGGATCGAAGAGCGGATTGACCCAGTCGGCGATCGCGCCGAGCGACCGGAAGTTGGCGCTCAGGGCCAGCGTCTCGCCGCCCGACGCTTCGATCCGGTCCCTGACCAGGTTGTAGATGTCGATGTCCGCCCGGCGGAAGCGGTAGATCGATTGCTTCGGATCGCCGACCAGGAAAAGCGACCCGGGCGCCGGCGCGAGGCGTGTCCAGTCCTTCTCCGTCTCCGAGGTCCCGGTGAGAAGGAAGAGGATCTCGGCCTGGATGGGATCGGTGTCCTGGAACTCGTCGACCAGGATCGGGTGGAAGCGCCGCCGGAAGTAGCGCCGGACCTCGGGATTGTCGCGCAGGAGACGGGCCGTCAGCATGAGCTGGTCCTGGAAGTTGAGCCGGGCCTCGGCCCGCCGCCTTTCGGCATAGAAGCCGACGGCCGGCCTGAGGAAAGCCAGGGCCTTGGTGTGCCGGAACTCGCGCCAGACCCGGAGAGCCGGCCGGGCGATCTCATCCCGGAAGGTCTCGGCGGCGGCCAGCAGGCGCTTCCCGTCGTCCTTCGCGGGCCAGCGCGTCGGCATGAACCCGAGGTTCTTATCGAAGAGCTCGACCGACTCCATCAGGCGGCGGCCGTCGGCGAAGCCGATATTGCGACGCCTCCGGAACAGCCGGACGAACAGGTTCTGGAGCCCGTCCCGGCCCTTCTCCGGCTTCTCCTGAGGCACGAGCTTCGAGGCCAGGTCGACCAGCTTTTCCAGGGCCCCGCGGACGGCCTCGTGATCCGGCGGGTCCGGTCGCCCGGCGACCGGCTCGACATCGGGGAACCCGGCGATCGCCCGGAAAGCGGTTTCGAGATCGGCCGGGGCGAGCCCGGCCTCGTCGAGCCCGCGCAGGGCGGCTTCGTTCTCGAGCCGGGCGTGGGCTTGGTACTCGTCCCAGCTCCGCTCGAGCAGGATGCGGTCCTCGTGGTCATCGAGCTCGCGGAACTCGGGGTCGATACCGGCTTCGATGGGCCGCTCCCGGAGCAAACGGGCGCAGAAGGAGTGGATCGTCCCGATAAAGGCCCGTTCGAGGCCGGTCAGGGCGGCGTCGAGACGCTCCCGGACCTGGGGGTCCTTTTCCGTGAGGCGCGCCCGCTCGAGGGCGACCTGGAACCGGCCGCGCAGCTCGGCCGCGGCCTTGCGGGTGAAGGTCACGGCCGCGAGGGTCTCGATCGAAGCCCGGCCCGTCGCGAGGAGGGCGACCATCCGGTCGACCAGGCTCTTGGTCTTGCCCGAACCGGCCCCGGCCTCGACCAGGAACGTCGTCCCGAGGTCGCTGCAGATCCTGTCGCGGGCGGCCCGGTCGGGAGGGATCTTGTTCCTGGCGGCCATCATTTATACTCGTCGAGCTTGTCGTAAGCCGCGAAGACCTCGGGATTGGCCTCGCGCTTCGCGTCCGAGCGATCGGGGCCCCCGGAGATGCAGGCGGCCCGGTAGTCGCAATAGTCGCACTTGGCCTCGGGGCCGGCGATGAAATAGCCCTTTTCGAGGAGGGCGAGCAGATCGCCGAGCAGCGACCGGAGCCGGCCCCGGTCGAAATCCCGGACCATGATCTCGTCGCCCTCGCCCCGCCGCGACGGGAAGAGATAGCCGCTCTCGGCCACGCGCGGCGTGCTGCCGGGCCGTTCCCGGGCCAGCATCTGCTCGAGGGCGACGGCGTAGAGCGCGGGCTGGAGCGTCCGGCCCCGGCCGAAATGGACGACGCCCTCGTACGGCGCGGGGTTGCCCGTCTTGTAGTCGATGATCCGGTAGGTGTCCGGGCCGACGAGATCGATCCGATCGATGAAGCCGCGGAGGCGGAAGGAACGCCGGCCGTCGAGGGCGATCGATTCGCCGGGGATGGCCTTTTCGAACGCCAACGGCCGGCCTTTGGTCTCCCGCTTCTCCTCGGCGGCCATGAAGATGGCCAGCGTCTCCCGGATGTCGCGGCGCTCGCTCTCGAAGACGCTGTCGGAAGGAGGCGGGACGCGGAGCTTCATCCGGGCGACGTGCGCCTCGGCGATCCCCGTCATGACGGCGGCGTGCCGCGAGGTCCGGACGTCCTCGCCGCGGCCGGCGACGGCGGTCATGAACTCGCAGAGGATCTCGTGGACGAGGCTGCCGCGCTGGAGGGGGTCGAGCCAGCGCGACCGGTCGAAGGCGACCTCCTCCGGCGGCTGGACCTTGAGGACGTGGCGCAGGAAGTAGCCGAACGGGCACTTGGCCAGGAGCTCGAGGCGCGTCGCGGACATGACCGCCCGGCCTCCGTTCACGGGATCGACCTCGGCCCGGAGAGGCCCGATGTCGACGAGGCCGTCGTGGGCGGTCAGACGGTCGCCCGCCCGGGCCTCGAGGGCGGACAGGCCAGCGGCCAGGGCTGGGAAATTGGCCGCGACAGAGCGGCGGCCGTCGGGCCGCGGCTCGGCCGTCAGCCTGTCGAGCCACCACTCGGCCTCGTCGAAAGCCCGGGCCGGTCCGCCGGGCAGGAAGCCCGCGGCCTCCGGCAGGGCCTGGTCGAGAGCGGCGTAGTCGAGGTCGGGGTCGCCGCGAAGGAGCCGGAAGGCCTGGAGCACGACCGAGGAGGGGAAGGACTCCCGTCCCTCGACGATGTCGTAGGACGGATAGCTCAGCACCACCCGGCCTCTCAAGGAAGCCAGGACCGCGGCCAGGCCGTAGAGGCCGGACCGGAGGGCGTCGGCCGAGGTCGGGAGCGACGGCGAGATCGCGGCGCGCTCCTCGTCGAGGAGGACGGGGTCCTGGAGCCCGCGGCCGGGCACGCGGGCCTCGTCGAGGCCGGCGACGAACGTGTGCGGACGGCCGGAGTATCCCCCCGACAGCAGGGCGGCGACGTGGAGACGGCCGGCCAGGGGCGGCGACGCGCCGACGCGGAGCGAGACGCCGGTCGTCCGGATGAGGCCGAGGGCCTCTTTGAGCGGCAGGTCCGGCAGCCGGCTTTCGGCCGCGAACTCGCCCAGCCGGTCGAGCAGCGCCTGGCGGGCCCGGCCGTCGAGGTCCGATGCGGTCCCCGCGAATTCGCCGATGAGCCGGGCAAAGGCTTGGCAGAGCCGCCGGAGATCGTAGGCCCCCGCGGCGTCGGGCCGCGGGACGAGGTCGAGGATGCGGCCGATCGCGGCCGAGAGCGCCTCGATCCCGGCGATCGCCTCCTTGAATCCGGATCGCCGCCCGTCCGTGTCCTCGCCGTCCTCCTCGCCCTCGCCGGTCGCGAGCGCGGCCAGGTCGGCCTCCTGGCCCTCGCGAAGGGCCGCCAGCCGTTCGAGGTAACGGTCCCGGCCCCAGCCGATCATGGCGTTGCGCAGAAGGCGGCAGGCCGTCCGGGCCGGGAGAGCCGTCCCCGACGGGCCGGCCGGAAGCGCGAGGTCGCCATTCTCGAGAAGCCGGCCGAGCTCGTCGCTCGAGAAGTCGCCGGCCAGCCAGGCGGCCAGGCCGAAGAAGAGCCGCCCGGGCGAAGTGAAAGAGACGGGGATCCCGTCCCCGAAGGTGACGGGCAGGCCCGTCCTGGCGGCGAAGAGATGGAGGACGGTGGCGTGGTCCGATCCCGGCGGCGTCAGGATCTCCACCTGGTCGAAGGGCACCTTTTCGGCGTAGAGACGGCGCAGGATCTCGCGGCACTCGTTGGCCGGGCCGAGCGCCCGGAAGATCTCGATGCGGGCCTCCTTTTCGGGAGGGGCCTGGCGCGGGGCGAAAAGCCAGGTGAGCCGGCCGGCGCCGGAAAGGTCGGCGGGCTCCGGAGCGGGCCAGGCCTGACGGGGCCGGTCCAGGCCGACGACGGGATCGCCGGGGACGAGGACCAGCCGGCCGGCCGCGGCGGACCTGACCAGCTCGGCTTCGAGACGGCTCAGCCGGGAATCCAGCGGCGAGAGGAGCCACGAAGATGCGAGAGGCGCCTTCGCCGCGGCCCTTCCCGCCCCGCCGAGAAGGCCGGCCAGATCGAGCAGGCCGCCATCGGCCAGGGCCCTCTCGTAGCGGGCCAGGATCAGAGCGAGCTCCCGGCCCTTGCGCTCGACCAGGAACTGTCCGGGCCGGAGGTCCGCGCTCGTCCGGCCGTCGAGCCGGAGCTCCCGGATGGCCCGGTGTATGGCCACGGCCAGTCCCGGCGAGGCCCCCGCCCGGCCGAAGTACTCGAGCTCGCCCTCGGCCAGGAGCTCCCGGAACAGACGGTCGGTCAGAGCGAGCTCCGCCGACGAGGTCATGGGCCGGGCCGCGCCCGCCTCGCCGGCCCTCTCCAGGACCTCGGCGGCCAGCATGGACGTCGTGACGAAGCGGAGGTTGATCCAGGAGCCGGCCGCCGCGGCCAGGGCGTCCCCGATCTGGCGGCCGACGACGAAGGAGGGAACGAGCAGGACCTTGTCGTCGAGGGGATGCTCGCGGCAGAACCCGGCCAGGAAGCCGACGGCGGCGCTCATCGCTTCTCCGGCATCCGGTAGAGGATGACCCGGTGGTCGCGGTCGACCTCGGCGGGCAGGACCTCCGTGTGAACGATACGGTCGTCCCAGCCGGGGATCTTGTAATCATGGGAAACGATGCGCACGCCGGGGCGGAGGTCCCGCTCGAACAGGGGCGCGAGGGCCTCGAGCGATTCCGGCAGGAGATAAAGGACGAGGGCGGTGGCGTCGGTGAGCCGGGCCTTGGCGGCGTCCATATGGAGGAAGCGGACCAGGTTCCCGACACCCTCCCGCTTCGCCGCGGCCCGGCATTGCTCGACCAGGGCGGCATCGAGCTCGATGCCCACGCCCCGGGCGCCGCGGGTCTTGGCGGCGGCGATGACCATCCGGCCGTCCCCGCAGCCGAGGTCGTAGACGACATCCTCGGGACCGATCGCGGCGACCTCCAGCATCCGGGCGACCACCTCCGGAGGGGTTGGGACGAAGGGGGCCAGATCGGCGGCGTCCTGCCGGCCGTGGGAGCCGGGGTAGACCCGGATGACGCGGCTCTCGTCGTAGCGGAACGAATACGGCCGGCCCGGATGGACGAGATAGGTCGTGGTCCGGCGTCCGTTGTCGAACGAGATCTCGACCGGGAGGTCGGTCGCGATCCGATCGACGCCGCCGACGGCCAGGGTCCTCGTCCGAGGCGCGGTCCGGCCGGGACCGGGCAGGAGGGTATAGACGATCGGCCCCTTGGTCACATTGCGGAGCGTCGCCTCCTTGCGAAAGACGGTCGCCGCGCCCGGCCGCGGGACGAGGTCGATCCGGTTCTCCGCGTCCCTCCCCGTCCGGCCCGTGAAGATCGCCAGGACGGCCAGGGCCAGGAAAACGACGGCGAGGAGCGCCTGGACGGCCCGCTTCACGCCCGCTCTTCCTCTCGCTGGATGATCATGCTTACGGGACCAAATTAGAACAGCCCGTACCCGAAGTCAACGCGGGAATGGGAGGGATCCTCGGCGGAAGTTAGAACAGGACCAGGAACACGGCCAGCAGCACCGCCGCGGTCAGGGCGAGGACGCGGACCACAGTCTTCATTTCCGGTTCTCCTGTCCCCGGTCGAGGCGGCCGGCCTTCCGGACCGCCTCTTTGAGGACGTATTCCATCTGGGCGTTGATGCTGCGCATCTCGTCGGCGGCCCATTTCTCGAGGGCGTCGTAGAGCGCGGCGTCGAGCCGCAGAAGGAACTTCTTCTTGTCGCTCAAGGCTCCCGTCCGTCAGGCGTAGAGCGTCCCCGTGTTGATGATCGGGTGCATCTCGGACTCCGAGACGAGGGCCACGAGGAGGTTGTTGACCATGGCGGCCTTCTTCTCCTCGTCGAGCTTGACGACGCCCTGGGCCTCGAGGCTCCGCAGGGCCATCTCGACCATGCCCACGGCGCCGTCGACGATCTTGGCCCGGGCGGCGATGATGGCCTCGGCCTGCTGGCGGCGGAGCATGGCCTGGGCGATCTCCGGGGCATAGGCCAGGTGCGACAGCCGGGCCTCGACGACGTGGATGCCGGCCACGTCGAGGCGGTTCTGGACGTGCTCCTTGAGCTTGCCCGCGATCTCGTCGGGGTTGGCTCGCAGGGACTCCGTGTCCTTGTCGTGAGCGTCGTAGGGATAGTGAGTGGCCAGCTGGCGGATGGCCGTCTCACCTTGGATGGCCACGAAGTTCTGGTAGCTCTCGACGTTGAACAGGGCCTTGGCCGAGTCGACGACGTTCCAGACGATGACGGCGGCGATCTCGATCGGGTTGCCGAGGGCGTCATTGACCTTGATCGTCTCGCTGTTGAAGTTGAAGATGCGCAGGGTGACCTTCTTCTTGACGACGAAGGGATTGGTCCAGAAGAAGCCCGCGGTCTGGGCGGTGCCGATGTACTTGCCCAGGAAGGTGAAGACCTTGGATTCGTTCGGATGGATGAGGAAGAAGCCGCCGAAGGTCATGAAGGCCAGGATGCACCCCGCGACGGCGACGATCATCCCCGGGGTCGACCCCGCCCGGTCCACATGAGTGACGAAGTGGCGGGCGCAGAAGATGAAGACGGCCAGGTCGACGGCCGCTATGATCAGGCCGTTGACGGTGAAGACGATTTTTTCCCGGATGTCTTTCATGAAAGCCTCCTTTTTCAATATCACTATAATATCATTACGATATTGCTGTCAAATGGTTTTTTCCATAAAAAAAGGCCTCCGGAGGGTATCTCCGGAGGCCTAACGTTAAATATTTCTGGAGGTTACGCGAAGAAGTCGCCGGGGACGGCCCGCAGCCGGCTGATGTCCCTGACCCGGTCGGCGATGTCGAAGCCCTTGGCGCAGACGGCCGTGCAGGAGGCGCAGGAGCCGCACGGATCCCCCTCGATCTCGAGGGAGCCGACAAGCTCATGGGCGGCCTGGAGGTTCCGGTAGCCGTAGGCGTACATGTAGCTCCGCATGAGGTCCGGGATGGGCAGGCCCTTGGGGCACCCGGGGACGCACCGGCGGCACTGCTGGCAGTACAGGCCGGCCACTTGCTCGCCCAGGCGGAGGTCCTTGAGCTCCTGCGGGGTCATGGTGATGTCGGTCACGATCGACCAGTCTTCTTTGAGCTGGTCGAAGGTCGTGAAGCCCGGGACGGCCGTAGCCACATTGGGGTCGTTGAGGACCCACTTGAGCGCGGCCCGCATGTTGATCGGCTGCTGCTTTTCCTTGTCCCAGTAGGCCCCGGCCTGGGTCTTCATGGCCACGACGCCCAGCCCGGCGGCGGCCGCTTCGGCCACGGCCTTGCGCAGGTCGTCGCGGTAGTCCTGGCGGAAATTGTAGGCCGTCAGAATGACGTCGTAGGCCTTGGTCCCGACCGTCGCCCGGATGACGGCCGGCTCGTTGCTGTGCGTGGTGATGCCGACGAACCTGGCCTTGCCCGCCTTCTTGGCCTTCTGCAGCGCGCCGATGATGGCCGGGTTCTGGACGTGCTCCGGGGCCGAGTTGTTGTGCAGGTAGAGGATCTCGACGTGGTCGAGCCCGAGCCGTCCGAGGCACTCGTCGAACTTGGCCAGGAAGGCCTTTTCCAGGGCCTCGCCGTTGAGGCCCTGCAGGGATTTTTCCCGGTTCGGGCCGGGCACTTTGGTCGCGATCATGAAGGACTCGCGGGGCCGGCCGGCGACGACCTGGCCGATCATCTGCTCGTTCCGGCCGCGCTGGTAGCCGGCGGCCGTGTCGAGCAGGACGATGCCGGTCTCCAGGGCCGCCTGGACGACCGCCGGATTGTCGGCGTTCATGACGCCCATGCTGACGACCGGGATCTGGAGCCCGGTCCGGCCCAGCGTCCGGACGATCGGCTTGGCGGCGGCCGGGGCCGCTGTCGCGGCGCCGAGGGCCGCGGCCTTCAGGGCGCCGGGGACGGCGCCGACGGCGGCCAGCCCGGTCAGCCCCTGCTTGAGGAATGTCCGTCTTTTAAGCTCGTTGGTCTTTTCCGTCATTCTCTCCTCCTCGTAAAGGGTCCCTATGGAGATGTCCATTTTAGCGGAGGTCCGGGGATTGTCAACCGGGCCGCCCGCCCGCCTCTGTCGTTTGACATTTCCGGCCCCGCGATTATACTTTCTGTCACCCATGAAGCGAGCCGTCCTCAAGTTCGGTCCGGCCGTCCCGGTCGTCCTGGCCCTGGGCCTCCTCTGTCCTGCATGGCAGGGACAATCGACCGCCCCGGCGGGCGAATTCTCCATGAGGACGTTCTTCTCGGTCCGCTCAGCCCAGCCCGACGACACGATCCCGGACGTCCTCCGGGAGCAGTTCGAGAAGGACGACGGCAGTCCGCTCCGGTCCGTCCCGATCGACCTCGACGGCGACGGCACCCCCGAAAAGCTCGTCCTCTGCGGCGTCCCCTCCGCGTCCGGCGGCTACCAGTGGCTCGTCTACGACGTCAAGAACGGGACCGGCCGGGGCCTCCTCATCGGGGCCCTGCTCTTCGTCGGCCGCGAGACCGACAGCGGCTTTCCCCGGTTCGAGACCTACTGGAAGCAGGGCGGCAACATGTCCGTCGTCTCCCGGTACGCCTTCGACAAGACCCGGTACGGGCGGACGGGGACCAAGGCCCTGACGCTCTGGGAGACCAGCGAATACTTCCGGTCCAAGGGTCCGCTCGATCTCGCGAGCGAGCTCGCTGAGATCAAGTAGCGTATCGATGGCCCGGCGACGACCGATCCCTCCTGTCCTTTTCCTGCCGGCCGCCGGCCTGATCCTGCTGGCCGCCCTGTCCTGCCGCTCGCCCCGCGGCGCCGACGGCCCGGACGGCCGGACCCTGAGGATCGCCGTCATCCCCATCGGCACGACCCACGAATTCTGGAAGGCTGTCCACGCCGGTGCCCTGACCGCCGCCCGGGAGATCGGCGTTGAGATCATCTGGAAGGGCCCGCTCAGGGAAGACGACCGCAACGAGCAGATCCAGATCGTCGAGACCCTGGCCGGCTCCGGCATCGACGCCCTCGTCCTCTCGCCGCTCGACGACCGGGCCCTCATCCGGCCGGTCGCGGAGGCCCGCCGGTCCGGGATCCCCACGGTCATCTTCAACTCGGCCCTTCAGGGCCAAGAGCACGCCGCTTTCATCGCGACCGACAACTTCCTCGGCGGGACACTGGCCGCGAAAGAGATCGGACGGCGCACCGGCGGCCGCGGCCGGCTCATCATGGTCCGGCTCATGGCCGGCGTCGAGGGGACGACCAAGCGCGAGGAGGGCTTCCTGGCCACGCTGAGGGCGGAGTATCCGGGGATCGAGGTCGTCTCGGAGAACCAATACGCGGGACCGTCGACGGAGTTGGCTTATCAGACGATGGAGAACCTGCTCTCCCGGTTCGGCGCCGTCGACGCCCTCTTCACGCCTAACGAGTCCACGACCTTCGGGTGTCTCCGCGCCCTGCAGGACCACGGGCTGGCCGGCAAGATCGTCCACGTCGGCTTCGACGCGTCCGAAAAGCTCATCGAAGCCCTGGCCAAGGGCGAGCTCGCGGGACTGGTCCTCCAGGACCCCTTCGCGATGGGCTACCGCAGCCTGAAGACCGCCGTGGCCGTCGTCCGCGGCGAGCCCTATGAGAGGACCGTGGCCACGGCCGTCCTGCTGGCCGGCCGCGACAACATGACCGAGCCGGCCGTGTCCCGGCTCCTGCGACCCGATCTCTCCATCCTGGACAGCGGACACTAAGGAGAACCCGATGATCAAGCTCGTTCCCGCCCTGGCCCCGGCCGGCGTCATCTTCCTCCTTGGGCTGGCTCTCTCCGCGGCCCCGCCTCAAGGCCGGCTCCATATCATCTCCTCTAGCCACCAGGACATCGCCTGGATGGATTCCCCGGAGAAGTGCATCGCTTTCCGCGACACCAACTGCATCACGCCCGCCCTGGCCATGATGGCGAAAGACCCGGCCTACTCCTTCACCATGGAGAACATGCTCAACCTCAGGGAATACCTGGAGCGCCACCCCGAGCGGGCCGCGGAGATCGGCCGCCTGACCCGGGAAGGTCGCTTCGAGTGGGGGGCGACATTCAACCAGCCCTATGAGTCCCTGCTCAGCGGCGAGCAGCTCGTCCGGGAGACATACTTCGGCCGGCTCTGGCTCAAGCGGGCCGTGCCCGGCGCCGACGCGCGCGTCTACTTCAATCCCGACGTCCCCGGCCGGGCCGCCCAGATGCCCCAGATCCTGGCCAAGGCCGGCATCCCCTACATGGTCATGAGCCGCTATCACGAGGGCTTCTACCGCTGGGCCAGTCCCGACGGGAGCTCCGTCCTGACCTACTCGCCGGGGCACTACGGCAACGCCGCGGCCTACCTCAACGCCCCGCCGGCCGAGGGCGCCAAGACCATCCTCGACAAGCTGGCCAAATGGACGGGCTATTACGGCGGCCGCGGCCTGCCGGCCGAGTATCCCCTGCTCAATTCGGTCGACTTCTCCCAGCCGACCGACTTCGGACCGCTCATGGCCTACTGGAACGGCGGCGGGACGGCGGGAGCGGCCTCCCGGCCGGCCCCGCAAGGCGGGGCTGCAAATCCTGTCATGCAGTACTCCACGGCCCGAAAGTTCTTCGAAGCCCTCGACGTCAAGTCGGCCAAGCTCGAGACCGTCACCGGCGAACGGCCGGGCTTGTGGCTCTACATCCACGGCCCGACGCATCATTGGGCCATCACCGCGGCACGCGAAGCGGCCCGGCTGCTGCCGGCGGCCGAGGCGTTCGGCACGGTCCGGAGCCTCCTCGAAGGGAGCTTCGCGGGCTATCCGGCCAAGCGCCTCGAGGCCGCCTGGCAAGCCGAGATCTACCCCGACCACGGCTGGGGCGGCAAGGAGGGCCAAGTCACCGACCGGCTCTTCCGCAAGAAATACGAGTTCGCCCGGGACGAGGGCCGCGCCATGCTCGACGACGCTTTGGCCGCGCTCGCCGGCCGCGTCAGGCTCGATCCGGCCAAGGGCCTCCCCCTCGTTGTCTTCAACAGCCTATCCTGGCCGGTGACCGCCCCCGCGGTTGCCGCCATCCCCCCGGGTCCCAAGCGCTATCGCGTCGTGGATCCCGCAGGTCGGGATCGGCCCTTCCAGCGCCTGCCCCACGGAACGTCCGGCCCCAACCGGGGCCCGGCCGTCGAGTTCATGGCCGACGACGTTCCCGCGCTGGGCTACAAGACGTTCTATCTGGTCCCGGATGAGGCCAGCCCGACGCCGCCGCAGGTCCCGGCCGCGGCCGAGCCCCTAGTCGTCGAGAACCGCTTCTATCGGGTCCGCCTCGTCCCCGGCGGCGTGGCCAGCCTCCTCGATAAGGACTTGGGCCGCGAGGTCCTCGACACCGGGAAGTTCCTCGGCTTCGAGGTCTTCACCATGCGCTCGGTCGGCAACGGCGCGGGCGAATTCGGCCGGGTCCAGCAGCCGACCATGGAAGGCTTCGACAAGCTCGGAGATCATAAGCCGGCCTGGCGCCTCGTCGACAGCGAATCGGGGCCGGTCAAGACCGTCTTCGCTCTCGAGCAGGTCCTGCCCGATTGCACCGTCCGGCAGAAGCTCATCCTTTACGGCACGACCAAGCGCATCGACTGCGAGGTTTCGCTCCTCGGCTTCGACGGCGATCCCTACCGCGAGTACCGTCTGGCCGTGCCGGTGGCCGCGGCCAAGGGCCAGGTGGCCTATGAGATCCCCTTCGGCGTCCTCGAGGTCGGCCGGGGCGAAGCCAAGGGCACGGGCGGCCCGGCCTACGGGAATCTCGTCTACGACGAGCAGATGTCCGACATCCGCCCCCGCGAGGTCCAGAACTTCCTCTACGCGGGCGACGAGAGCTTCGGCCTGACGTTCTCGACCTCGGTCGCCGTCAACGACTATAAAGACCCGACGGACGAACCCGTCCCCTACCCCGTCCTCCAGCCCATCCTGCTCGCGTCGCGGCGGAGCTGCCACGGCGAAGGCAACTGGTATCTTCAAGAGGGCGATCACCACTACCGGTTCTCGCTGACGAGCCATGCCGCCGGTTGGCGGAACGGCTATCGGGCCGGCATCGCGGCCAACGCCCCGCTCATCGCCGTCGCGGCAGGCGCCGCGGCCGCGGCCGCCGACCTGCCGGAATCCCTGAGCTTCCTGCCGTTCCCGGCCTCGAACCTCGTCCTCTCGACGATGAAGAAAGCGGAGACGGACGATGCGGTCGTCCTCCGTGTTTATGACGTCGAAGGCCGGGACGCGGAAACCGAGATCAAGCTGGCCGTTCCGGTGAAGGAAGCCGTCCGGACGAACATCATCGAGGAACCGGGGGCGGTGTTGAAGCCGCGCCAAGGCCGGTTCGTCCTGCCCGTCGGCCACCACGCCGTCGAGACGGTCAGGCTGGTGCCGGGACCGAAGAAGAAGTAGCTCCGGCGGGACGCTGGGCCTAGTCCTCGCGGATACGGGTCAGCTCGAAGACGACCGGATTGACGGCGTCCGGGCACGGATGGGTCAGCGTGTCGGGGTGGTCCTTGGCCCAGGGGAAATCGGCGTTGAACATCATGGCGAAGACCTTCGGCATCATGCTGTAAAGGGCGTGGATGCAGATCCGGCCCTCGACGCCCTTGTCGGTGAACACGACGACGTCGCCGACCCGGTGCTTGAGCTCGCAGGTGCCGGTGACGCTGACGACCTTCGCCCGGACCTCTTTGACCTTCTTGGCCATGGGCTTCTCCTTCATCGGCGCTTTGGCCGCATTATAGACGAAGAGGCCTCCCTTTCAATAGGGCCGCCGCCTCGGCCGTGAGAATCGGGCGGAGGCCC
>JAPKZE010000228.1 GCA_026393955.1 Candidatus Aminicenantota bacterium | reverse complement strand
ACTCCCGGCGAATCGTCGGCGAAGGTCTGCGTCCAGGTCTCCCCTCCGTCCGTCGTCCGGAAGATCTTGGCCGGGCGGTCGATGCCCATGATGACCGCTTCATCCCGGCTGAACGCCTCGATGTCCCGGAAATCCGTCGTTCCCGCTCCCGGAACGGGCCGGAGGATCCACGTCGATCCCCCGTCGAGGGTCCTCAAGACCGTTCCTTTCGATCCGCTGGCCCAGGCCGTCCGATCGTCCACGACCGAAACGCCCCGCAGACTCGCGTTCGTACCGCTGGCCTGGACGATCCAGGACAAACCGGGCGCCCGCGGCGGCATCGATCGATCGGAGACACACGCCGACGCAAAGAGGCCGGCCGCTATCGCGAGCGCAAGGGTCCCTTTCATCGCTTCACTTCTTCTTCAGCAGCTCCTTGACCGCGGCCTCGATCTGCATGTCGCGGCCGGCCGACATGACGTCCGGATCGTTCTTGACCAGGATGTCCGGCTCGAGCTGGTTGTTCTCGCACAGCTTCCCGTCCGGCGTCCGCCAGCCGCCCTGGGGGATGCCGAAGCGCAGGGTGGGATCGATCTGCGATTCCCACCAGACGAAGGTTCCCGTGCCGGGGACCGGCATGCCCAGGGTCTGGCCGAGGCCCCGGACCTTGTATTCGACGGGGAAGAGATGGGCGTCGGAGTAATTGCACTCGCCCATCAGGACGATGGACGGCTTGACCCACTTGTTGTACGGCTCGACCCCGACGACCTGGCCGCGCGGCACGATGTCGAAGACGACCTTCCCGCTCAGGAAGTCGGCCAGGGTATCGTGGAGGTTGCCGCCGCCGTTGAAGCGGGTGTCGACGATCAGGGCGTCTTTGTCCGGGCTCAGCCCGAGGACCTCCTCGATGACCGTCCGGTAGCTGGCGTCGTTCATGCTCTGGACGTGGACGTAGCCGAGGCGCCCGCCCGACAGGCGGTCGACCTCGGCCCGGCGGTTGCGGACCCAGCGCCGGTAGAGGAGGCCGTTCTCCTCGCCGGACGAAATGGGCTTGATCGCCTCCTCCCAGCGGCTCCCCGAGGCCGGATCGAGCACGGAGAGCAGGGTCAGCTTGCCGGCCTTGCGGTTGAGGAGCTTGTAGTGGTCGACCGCCCGGTCCAGGGCTTGGCCGTCGATCTTCTCGATGACGTGGCCGGCCCGGATCTTGAGCTCGGCCTTGTCCAGGGGACCGCCGGAGAGGACCTCGGCCACCTTGAGGCCGGGCCCGGCGAAATCGTAGTCCATGAAGAAGCCGAGCGAAGCCGTGGAGTCGGCCGTCGGCGAGCGCTGCGGCGAGTAATAGCAGCCCGTGTGCGAGACGTTCATCTCGCCCAGGAGCTCGCTGACCATCTCGGCGTAATCGTAATTGTTGGCTATGAAGGGCAGGAATTTCTTGTAAACTCCGTAATACAGGTCCCAATCGGCCCCGTAGAGGTCGGCCACCAGCAGCTTCTGCTTCATCTGGCGCCACATATGGTCGTACATGTAGGCCTTCTCGGCGGTCTGGTCGAGGACCATCTCGCCGCCGATAGCCACCGGCTCGGACTTGCCGCTCTCGGGGTCGATCTTCATGACCCGGCCGTCGACGCCGACGAACAGGGCCTTGCCGTCGGCTGAAAGCTCCATCCCCGCCTGGTCCGCGCCCAGCTTGGAGAAGAGCTTGGTGTCGCGCGTCCGGGTCTCGGTCACCCACAGGTCGTAGCCCTTCTCGAAACGGGCCAGATAGAAGAGCTTCTCGCCGTTCTTGGTCAGAGCCATGTCGGCAATATCGGCGGAGTGGATGGTCAGGCGGACCTTGCGCCGGTCGATGCCGTCGAGCTCGAACACGAGGTCCTTCTTCGGCTCTTCCGGTTTGACCGCCGCGTCCTTGGTGGCTGGCTTATCCTTTTCGGCCTTGGCCTTGTCCTCCTTGGCCTTGTCCTCCTGCTCCTTGACGAGAGCCAATTCCTCCTTGGACAGGCGGAACCGATCGTAGGCGGCCCGGGTGAAGAACATGCCGAAGACATC
>JAPKZE010000080.1 GCA_026393955.1 Candidatus Aminicenantota bacterium | reverse complement strand
TATGGGTCCGGGTCGGGGAGAGTTTCATGCCTGGGATGGTAATGCCCGGCCCGCGCGCTTGTCAACCGCCCGCGCTTGGGGCTAAGATACGTCCATGAAGAAGGTCATCACCTACGGTACGTTCGACCTGATCCACCACGGCCACATCAACATCCTGCGCCGGGCCAAGGCGATGGCGGACTACCTCATCGTGGCCCTGTCGACCGATGAGTTCACGGCCGGCAAGGGCAAGCAGGTTTACTACAAGTACGACGAGCGCAAGCTCATCCTCGAGGCCATCAAGTACGTCGACGAGGTCATCCCGGAGACGTCCTGGGAGCAGAAGATCGACGACGTCCTCAAGCACCATGTGGCGGTCTTCGTCATCGGCGAGGACTGGGCCGGGAAATTCGACTTCCTCAAGCCCCATTGCGAGGTCGTCTACCTGCCCCGCACGGAAGGCATCTCGACGACGCAGATCAAGAACGACTTGGCCTCCGGCGCCCAGTCCGCAAAAAATAAAAAATAAGAATAAGAAGGGGTCAAACCTTAATTCTTATAATTTCCGGCCGATCAGCCTTCGCTCTGGGAATAAATTATAAGAATTAAGGTTTGACCCCCTCTTCTATTTAATCGTTATCAGCGCGCCGGACGAGTAGGCCGCGAATTCGTGCGCGTACATCGACTGCAGCGTCGCCGGCGCGGCTTTGAACGTCCCGGCCATGGCGCACCGGACGCGGTGCTTGAGCGTGTATTCGCCCTCGGGCAGCCACTCCATGAAGAAGTTCGTGCCGCTGTCCCGGATCTCCTCGTAGCGGCCGAGCCCCAGGTCCCACTTGTAGCCTGATTTAAAAGCCACCGGCTCGCACCCCGACGGCCGGGGGTCCCGCAGGTGGACATACTCGGCCTGGTGCCGGGCCCGGATCGAGAGATGGACCTCGATCTCGTCCCCGACGGCGAGCGCCGCGCCCTCGGCCAGCGGCCTCAGCACGACCTCCTCGCCCTTCTTCTCCCGCTTGAAATAGGTCCTCTCGACGGCGAAGAGATCCCCCTCGCCCTTTTCCGGCATCTTCTCCGTGCTGAAGTGCCAGGTCGCGCTGGCGAAGGCCAGGCCTTTGCCGCCCTTGGTCGCCTTGACCGTGGCGCAGGCCGGCCCGAGCTTGTTCCCGGCGATGACGACCTGGTTCTTCTTGCCCGTGTACTTGTCCGGCTCGAACGTGAAGGTCGTCTTGGCGCCGCACGCTTCGGCCGTGACCGTCTCCCGCACGCCCAGCCCGCCCGTCTTCTTCAGGAACCAGGCTACGGAATAGATGACCTCGGCCGTGGCCCGGGTCGATTTCCAGTGGTTGAGCTTCTTGTTGAGAAAGAGCCACTGGACGAGCCCCTCGCTCCGCCCGTCGGCCGGCTTGAGCTCCAGGAGCGTCCGCAGGGCGAAGGCGTGGGTCTCGATCGTATCGTTGTACCAGAGCCAGCCCCGGTCCTCCGGCGCCCAGCTCGTCCCGCCGTCCTCCGTCGTCTTGGCGCTGTCCATGACGCTCTCCCAGACGAGGTCGGCGTCCTTCGGCCGCCCCGCCCGCTTGAGCGTCAGCGCGAGATAGCCCTTGAGGTAGGGAGCGTGCTCCTTCCAGTGCTTGAAGGAGAAATCGAGCATCCGCTTCCGCTCCTCCTCCGTGAACACCCCGCCCGTCCAGGTCGCGTCGGGGAAGTTGCCGACGGTGTAATTCAGGAAGGTCACGAACTCCCAGCCCGTGTCATGGGCCATGAGCATCGACACGATCTCGTCGAGGTAATGGCGATGCAGATACCCGAAGGCCCGGACGACCGGGTCCTTGGGCACCTCGACGCCGAACTCGACCGCCTTGCTGAAGCCGCTGACGATATAGAGTGTCATATAGGGCGACGGCGGCCCGCCCGGCCACCAGGGGAAGGCCCCGAGCGACGTCTGGGCCTTGAGGAGCTTCCCCAGCGATGTCTCCCGCTGCGCCTTGGCCACCCGCGGGTCGAGCACCTTCTCGATCCCCAGGCCCGCGTCCTTGCCGCCCTGCGCCGTCTCCAGCCAGGGTGTCTCCTCCAGGGCCATCTTCCGGTTCGGGTCGGCCCCGTCGAACGTTTCGTAGACGGTGTCGCGCTTGCTCAATTCCTGGGCCATGCGCCCGACCTGCGGATATTTCGCGTAGAGGCTGGTCAGGATGCCCGTCGCGAGGAACCGGTTGAGCGTCTGCTCCGTGCACTCGTAAGGGTAGTTGACGAGGTAGGGGAGCGCTTCGAGCAGGCCGTAGAAGAGCTGGGCGTCGACCGTGACCACCAGTTGCTCGTTGATGCGGGTCGGGTCGTCGGTCCGGGCCATATCATCGAACCTGAGCTCGCGGGTCTTCCCTTCCTTGAGCGTCACGAAGCGCGACTGGACGAGATGCATCCGGCCCGGCAGGACCGGCAGCGGCCGGAGCTCCCCGTCGGAGAGCGCTCCGCTCCTCGCCACGACCTTGAACGCGACCGTCCCCACCCGGGCCGGCGCGGCCAGCGGGAAGACGACCGGCGTCCCGCCGCCGGCCTCGACCTTGAATGTCCGGGCCGGCACTGTCGCCGCGAGGCCGAAGGCCGGGGCCAGGTTCTCGCCCGTCGCGGGGTCGGTGATCTCGAGCGTCACCTCGCCGGCGAGCGCCGCCGTGCCCGCGTTGTTGACCATCACCCGCAGCTCGGCCGTGTCGCCCTCGCGGAAGAATCGCGGCAGGTACGGCCGGACCATGAGGTCCTTGACGCTCTTCGTCTCCGCCTCGAGCGTTCCGCCCTCGAGATCGCGGGTGACGCCGTGGACGAAGACGCGCCAGCCCGTGACGGAATCCGGCACGGTGAACTCGATCGTAGCCGTCCCGTCGGCGCCCGTCAGGAGGTGAGGCTGCCAGAAGGCCGTCTCGGCGAAATTCGAGCGAAGCTCAGCTCCCGCCTGGCCCGCCGCCGCTTCCTGGCCGGGAGGCGCGGGCGGGGCGCCGCCCTTTTCCTTCGTTTCGCTCGGCGCCATCGCCTTGTCCATCGAAGCCTGCCGGGCCATGGCCGGCAGGGCCTCCTCGCCCACGACCCCGCCCAGGACGCCGCCCACGACTCCTCCGGCAACCCCGCGGCGGCCCGGGCCGCCGATACCGTAGCCGCTGAGCCCGGCCAGCTCGTCCGGCC
>JAPKZE010000493.1 GCA_026393955.1 Candidatus Aminicenantota bacterium | reverse complement strand
GGTCTCCGAGATGGCCGCCAGGCCGCGCACCGAGAGGAGGTCGAGCTTGATCAGCCGGAGGTCCTCGACCGCGTCCTTGTCGAAGTGGGTCATGCGCAGGCCCTTGGCCGAGGTCTCGAGGGGCAGATAGCGCTCGACCGGCCCGGGGGTCAGGATGACCCCGCCGACGTGGAGGGAGATCTCGTGGTAGACGTCCTGGAGCCCGGCGGCGAGCTTCCAGCCGTCGAGCCGGCCCGGGGCCGGGGCGGCCAGGCGCAGGCTGGACGGCTCGGCGAAGTACGGCACGCGCTTCGACTGGCTCCGCGCCTCCTCGGGCGGCACGCCGAAGGCCCGGAGCGTCTCGTAGAGAGCCGAGCGGCCGCCGAAATCCTTCAGCGAGCAGACGTAGGCCGCGCCGGTCCGGCCCGTGCCGTAGCGCTCGAGAACGTACCGCAGGACCTCGTCGCGGCGCCGCGAGTCGAAGTCGATGTCGATATCGGGCGGGTCGGGCCGGCCGCGGTTGAGGAAGCGCTCGAAATAGAGGTCGAACTCGATCGGGTTGACGTGGGAGAGGCCGAGCAGCCAGCCCAGGAAGGACGAGGCTCCCGAGCCCCGCAGGTTGTGGAGGATGCCGCGGCGGCGGGCGAACTCGACGATGTCGTGGACGGCGAGGAAGTAGGGGCCGAAGCCCGACTGCTCGATCGCGGCGAGCTCGCGGCGGGCCCGCTGGCGCTCCTTCCAGGTCAGGGCCGTGGCCGCCGTCAGCCGCTCCACGACGACCTCGCGGAAGCTCCGGGGGAAGAGGTCGGCCGGGAGGTTGGGAACGACATTCTCGAAGACGAAAGAGCATTTCTCGGCGACATCGAACGTCCGGGTCAGGGCGTCCTTGGCGGCATCGCCGAAACGGCGCAGGGCCAGCGTCTCCTGGTCCGGGCCGAAGAGCTTCATCTTGCCCAGGAGACGGTCCCGCTCGGGCGGGTAGGGCGTCTTTTTCTCGATGGCGTGGAGGAGGACGAGGCGCTCCGGGCTGGTCAGGTACTTGACCGGATTGACCCAGACGATCGGCAGATCGGCGGCGGGATTCCCGAAGTTGGCGAACTCCGCCCCGAGGTAGAGGTCGCCCGGCGCGATCTTCTCGCGAAGGTCGGCCAGCATCGCGGCTTCGCTGACCGGTGCCCTCTTCCCGTCCTCAGAGGGACAGTCCCGCTTCGGGGACAGTCCCTCTCTCGCGCCTCCCTCGCTCTCCCGCTTCGGGGACGGTCCCTCCCCAGCCCCTCCCCCGCTCTCCCGCCCGGGAACGTAGATCACGATCAATCCCGCCGCGTCGCGGATCTCCCGGCGGTTGAAGATCTCCATGAGGTTGGAGTAGCCGTCGCGCGTTTTGACCAGGAAGACGAACCGCCGGCCCCCGACGTCGAGCTCGCAGCCGAAGAGGGGCTTGAAGCCGCCGGCCGGCGCGAGGCGCTTCCACTTACCCCAGCCGTAGATGTTGCCGATGTCCGCGAGCGCGGCGGCCGGGAGCCTCGTTCCGGCGGCCCAGCCGGCCGCCTCCTCGAGCGTGACGCTCCCCTTCCCCCGGCTGTAAACGGAATGGATGCGAAGCGGAACGAACATCGTCGTCACTTCGTCAGGGACGCCGTCTTGAGGACGTAGCCCCGCCGCGGGTCGAAGGCGTAGACGCCGTCGAGCATCTTTTCGCGGGCCGTCAGCACCGCGCCGAAGCCGTACTTGTCGCGGACCTGATCGATGGCCCCGCCGAGCCGCTCCGGCCGCTCCGAGTAGGGCTCGAAGAGGGCCAGGGGCCGGACCCGGACCAGCTCCGAGGCCTTGACCCCGACCAGCCGCAGGGCCAGCCGCGAGCCGGCCACGAGCTCGAGGAAGAGCTCCTCGGCGATCTTGTAGATCTTGCCCATCTCCTGGAGCGGCGACAGGACCAGGCGGCGCTTGATCTCGGTCTTGAAGTCGGCGGTGCGGGCCTTGACCTCGATGACGTGGGCGTAGAGCCGGTCCTCGCGCAGGGCCAGGGTCAGCCGGTCGCAGAGGTAGGCCAGGTGGGCCAGGAGCAGTTTCTTGTCCCAGAGGTCCTCGAGGAAGGTCGTCTCGCGCGAGACGGACTTGGGCAGCGTCCGCGTCACCAGCGGCCGGCTGTCGAGGCCGCGCGACTGGAGGTAGATGTCGTCCCCGCCCTGGCCGAAGAGGGTGTGGAGCGTCCCGCGCGGCAGGTCCCACAGCTGGCCGAGCTTGTGGATGTTCATCAGCCGCAGGACGACCTGGGCCTTGGGGCCGATGCCGGGCAGGGCCTCGATGCCGAGGTCGCGGAGGTAGGTCCCCTCCTCGCCTTCGCGGATC
>JAPKZE010000123.1 GCA_026393955.1 Candidatus Aminicenantota bacterium | reverse complement strand
GAGGTCGCGGACGTGCAGGAAATCGACCGGGATGTTGCGCTCGAAGAAGGCCCGGTGGACGCCCTGGAGCGACTCGCTGAGGTTGTTGGCGCCGACCGTCTGGCCCTCCCCGGTGTAGGCCTGCTGGCCCCCGACCATGTGTGAGAGCGGATTGTAGAGGATGGCGATCTCGGCCTTGGCCGGCAGGGCCTTCAGGAACAGCGCCTGGTTGGCCGTGATGACCTGGGCGATCCGGCCGCCGGCCTCGGCCCGCTCCGTGACCTTGCCGTCGAGCTCGACCAGGCCGTAGCCGCCGGCCTCGTAGCCCGTGCTCATGGGATAGTAGGCGTAGATATTGACGGCCCGGGCGCCGTAGGCGACCGCGCTCCACATCCAGTCGCGCGTGTCCGTGCCGACGACGGGATAGCTCATCTTCATGCCGAAGACGCCGTAGCCGGCCTGGAGCTCGCCGATAGTGAAGCCGCCGTTGCCGATGCCCATGGACCGGACGAAGTCGAGGCCGGAGGAGCGGTAGAAGGGCGACCAGGGCTTGATCGTCCAGGCGTGCTTGGGGTAGATCGACGCGCCGTAGAAGTCGACGCTGTCGGACATCTTCCGGTCGTCGGGCGTGCCGGACCAATCTGGCCGGGTGAAGAGGCCGGGGCCGGCCGAGTGGCTGGTGACCACCGTGTCGGGCAGGACCGACTTGACGGCGGCCGCCTTGAGGGCCAGGTCCTCGGCCAGCTTGTCGGAGATGAACTCCTTCCAGTCGATGTAGTCGGTGAAGGTCAGGATGGTGCCGAAGCGGGGCGGCTGGACGTCGTCGAACGATTTGAGCGTCCGGTACCAGGCCTTGTTCAGGGCTTCGATCGTGCCGTATTTCTTCTCGAGCCATTCCCGGAAGCGGGCCTGGGTCGAGTGGCAATAGCAGAACTGGACGGAGGTGAGGTCGCCGACGTAATAGACCTCGGCCCAGTTGATGATGTGGGGCTCGCTCCAGAGGTCCCAGCCGTAGAAGGCTGGCTTGCCCTTGACGGCCCCGGCCGCGGCCTTGAAGAAGTCCAGGATCTTCATCTGGACCCCGGCGTGGTCGAAGCAGAAACCCGGCGAGGCCTGGGATTCGACGGCGACGCCGTTCGAGGAGACGAACTTCGCGTCGGGATGCCGGGCCCCGACCCAGTCCGGGGCCGAGTCGATGTAGACCTGGGCGATGACCCGCAGGCCGGCTTCGCCGGCCAGGTCGGTGAGGAGCTCGAGGGCCGAGAAATCGTACGTCCCCTCGGTCTTTTCGCAGGCCGTCCATTCGATCCACGTCCGGACGGTGTTGAAGCCCAGCCGCTTGATCTGCGCGATGTCCTTCTTCCAGACCTCGCGGGACGCGGGGGTCACGGTCTCGAGCATGGGCGCCCGGGCCTTGCCGCCGGCGTACCAAACGGAGACCGGGAAGAAGCCCCTGGTCCTGTCCGGCCCGGCGGCGGACAACCCCGTTGTCGCGGATGTCGCGGACAGGACGAGGGCCGCCGCGGCCAGGACGGAGCGGAGGATGGCCGCCGAGGAGCGCGTGTTTCTCATCGATATCACCTCCCGGGATCCGGCGGTCATTTAGCGGCCGGCCGGGCGCCGAACGATCGCCCGACGACCTCGAGAAGCTCGGAATTCCCCGAACGCCGGTCGGAGCCCAGCTCCCAGATGATGACCCCGGCCGAGGCCTTGTCCTTGACGTACTGGCACTTGAGCCCGATCGAGCTCATGTCGTCGTAGGAAATGACCAGGCCGCCGTCCGTCCGCCGCATATACGGGACCTGGGCCTGGCCGTCCCAGACGCGGGCCCACCCCGACGAGGGCAGGTCCATGACCTCGCTGTAGTCCCAGCCCCGGCTGGCCGTGAACGGCTTGTTCATGGCGCCGCAGTCGAAGGACCGGCCGAAGAAGGCCAGGCCCACGAGCAGCTTGGCCAGAGGGACCTGGCGGCCGCGGCCGTAGGTGAAAGTGCCGTCGAGCGAGCCGCACGCGTCCCAGGATGGCGTGTAGAGGGGCGAATTGGGGCCGGAGTGATCGGACCAGGCGCCGTGATAGTCGTAGGTCATGAAGCCGATGAAATCGAAGTCGTCGGCCAGCCGCTCGTAGTCGATCCAGCGGCCGTAGTAATTGTCGGACGGGACCGCGGCCGTCAGGAGGAGCGGCGGCGACTGGGCTTTGAAGGCCGCCCCCAGCGCCTCGATGAACAGCACGAAGTCAGCCTTCTCCGTCTCGTTCGAGACGAACTCCCAGTCGATGTCGACGCCGTCATAGGCCTTGGCCTTGCAGAAATCGACCAGCTGGCCGATGAACCGGGCCCGGTTGGCCGCGGTCGAGGCCATGCCCGGGAAGCCGGCGCAGTTGCCCCAGCCGCCGAGGCTGGCGATCATCTTGACGTCATTGGCGTGGGCGGCGGCATTGAGCTCGGGGTAGAGATAGCCGGCCGGCACGACGAGGTTCCCCGACGCGTCCGGCCAGGCGAAGGCGTGGGCGATATGGGTCAAATACTGATACTCGATCCCGGCATGGTCGAGCACGGCCCTGTTCGAGGTGCGGTAATAGCCCATGACGACCTTGTTCGGCCGGGACGGCTGGGGGGGCACCTGGGCGACCTCGCAGCCGCCGAAGGCGATCAGGGCCGCGGCCAGGGAGAGCCGGGCGCGGATGAGGACGCAAGGGCGATGCTTTCGACGTCGGAGGGGCGTCATGATCACACTCCAGACGTCTATTGTTATCTTATCGGCGGGCTTTTTTCAATGGATGAGGCGCCTGAGGACGGCCCTTTTTTCCGGCGACTTGGCCAGGGCGTCCCAAGACCAGAAGACGACGCCGATCGAGGGCGGCTTCAGGGCCTCTTCGGCCGCGGCCCGGAACTCCTCCGGCGGGAGAGCCTGGTCGACGTAGGCCTCGGAGACCTGGGTGCTGGCCAGGACCTTCGCGCCGGTCCGGGAGGAGATGTCGGCGACGACGTCATGGACCCAGGCCGGGTCCCGGCCGACCATGTGGTGATAGCACATGGGCGAGATGAGGTCGACCAAGGGCGCCAGCCGGACCAGGTCCTGTCCGGCCACGGCCCGGACCGCCCCGCCGAAATCGTCGGGCCTCCACGGCACCGCGTGCAGATTGATCTGGACCGAGGGCTTGACCTCGCGCGCGGCCTTGGCCAGGCGCTCGACGGCCCGGGCGATGGTCCGGCACTTCCACTCCGTCCACTCGGACGCGCGGGTCGAGAGGATCCATCCGGCCTTCTCGGCCGCCGTGGCCAGGCCGGCCGGCAGGTTGACGCCCATCTCCTTTGCGAATCCGGCCAGGCAGACGGGACAGAAACACGTTTGCGGCAGGGAATCCGGCGCCCGGTCCGGGGCGACCTTTTCCCAAAAAACGAAATAGCGGATGAAATCGAGGCTGACCGCGTCGGGATCGCAGTCGGCGACCAGGCTCTTCACCTGGGCGATCTTGCGCCGGAGATAGTCCTCCCGGGCCGGGCAGACGAACTCGACCCACTCGTCGCGGGCGGGCGCCCCGGACGCGGTGACGGCCGCCAGCCCCGGCTCCTCCTTGAGGACTTCGGGCGCCTGGAAGACGGGGAAGATGACGAAGAGCCGCAGTCCGCCGGTTGCGGCCCGCTGCCGGAACTCCCGGGTCCGGGCCAGCGTTTCGCTGACGAACAGGGTGTTGACGCCGAGCTCCCGCCATTCACGGAAGAGCCTGTCGAAGGGCGGCGACGCCTCGTAGATCTTGACTCCGACGACCGGACCGAAGGACGCGGCGCGTTCGCCTCCGCCGCACGCGGCCGCGGCGAGAACGAGGGCCAGGACGGCGGCCGGGAGGCGGAGCGCGCTCATCCCATTTCCGGCAGGCAGAAGGAGATCGAGCGCCGCTCGCCGCACGCGCCGCAGCGGAGCGAGACCTCGAGCTTCTCGCACTTGAGGCCCTTCTCGGTCCGGAATTCGGATTCCCACTTGCCGCCGCAGGCGCCGCACGAGACGGGCAGGACAAGCGTCACCTCGGCCCGGCGGGCGCGGCCGCCGGGTCTGGGGACGCCGACCGTCCGGATGCGGAAATCGATACCGTGGGCTTCCTTGAGCTCGCCGATGTAACCCCGGTAGAAGCGCAGGGTGTCGGCCGATTTCTTGACGGCCAGCCGGCGGGCCGCCGCCGTGCGCATGTTCGAAGGGAGGACGGCCGCGTAGGTCATCTCCTTGCTCAGATAGTCCATGACCGCCGACTCGAGGTTCCGCCCCCGAAGGGTCGACTTGACGAAGAAGTTGGCCACGCCGAGGTAGCCGAACTTGGACAGGAAGTCGGCGTCGTGGACGATGTCGGCCAGGCGATTGCGGCTGGCCCCGGACTGGTAGAGCGAGCGCAGGGCCCGGACGACGTGGCCGAGGTCGGCCATCTTCAGCCCGGCTTCCTCGAGTGTGGCCCGGGCCAGGCGGGCCGCCGCCTCCTCTTCGGGCTTGTCGTCGGCGTGATAGCGGCCGCCGGCGAACTTCCCCGAGTCATGGAAGAGGGCGACGAGCGCGGCCAGGTCCCGGTTCTCTTTCTCAGCCTTGGCCAAGCCAAAGGATTGGGCGGCGACCAGGACCGTGTGCTC
>JAPKZE010000495.1 GCA_026393955.1 Candidatus Aminicenantota bacterium | reverse complement strand
CTCCGCTGCCAGGGCCCGAACGCGGACACGGCCCTCTGCAACGGCTGCCTGACCATGGAGCCGACCTGCCTGGACCACTACGACGATCTTCAGTGTTGGATGTACGACGCGGGCCGCTGCGGCACCTGCGTTCAGGAAAAGAAATCTTAAGGATATCGAGGAGGTAACATCATGCCGAGTCTGACAAAACTCAACCGAAGCGCCGCCACCCTGACCAAGAACAGGACGGAGGGGTCCGTCAGCCCCTTCAGCGGCATGTGCGTGACCTGCGTCGACGGCTGCATCGGGATGTGCGAGATCGGGAAATCCGCCTACCGCGGCCACGAGGTCCTCTATCCCCAGCCCTTCGGCATCATCACCGCGGGCTGCGAGAAGGACTATCCCGTCGACCTGTCCCACTTCAGCATCATGGGCACGGCCAAGGGGGCCTGGGGTGTCCCGGCCGACAGCGACAAGGCCACCTTCGAAAAGGTCTCCGTCGAGACCAAGATCGGCCGCAACAAGGACATCAAGCTCAAGGTGCCGTTCGTCATCGCCGGCATGGGCTCGACCAATGTCGCCCGCCAGAACTGGGCGGGCCTCGGCGGAGGGGCGGCCATCTCCGGGGCCATCCTGACGATCGGCGAGAACGTCTGCGGCATGGACGACGAGACCGAGCTCAAGAACGGCCGGGTCGTCCGCTCGCCGGACATGGAGTTCCGCATCAAGTCCTACCGCGACTGGCAGGAGAAAGGCTACGGCGAGGTCGTCGTCCAGGCCAACGTCGAGGACACCCGCCTCGGCGTCCAGGAATACGTCATCGAGAAGCTGGGCGTCGAGACCGTCGAGCTCAAGTGGGGCCAGGGCGCCAAGGACATCGGCGGCGAGGTCAAGATCAAGTCGGTCAAGAAGGCCCAGGCCCTCAAGAAGAAGGGCTACATCGTCCTGCCCGACCCCGAAGATCCCAAGATCATCGCGGCCTTCGAAAAGGGCAGCTTCAAGGAGTTCGAACGCCACTCCCGCCTCGGCATGGTCGAGGAGGAGTCGTTCATGGCCCGGGTCGCGGAGCTGCGCAAGGCCGGAGCCAAGAACATCTTCCTCAAGACCGGCGCCTACCGGCCGGCCGACCTGGCCCGGGCGGTCAAGTACGCCTCCAAGGCCAAGCTCGACCTCCTGACCGTCGACGGCGCCGGCGGCGGCACGGGCATGAGCCCCTGGCGGATGATGAACGAGTGGGGCATCCCGACCGTCGAGATCTGGTCGCTGACCTGGAAGTACGCCGACCAGCTGGCCAAACAGGGCGAGTACGTGCCCGACCTGGCCTTCGCCGGAGGGATCACCTTCGAGGACCAGATCTTCAAGGCCCTGGCCCTCGGCGCACCCTACGTCAAGCTCGTCGGCATGGCCCGTTCGCCTCTGGCGGCGGCCATGGTCGGCAAGACGATCGGCGGCCGCATCGCCGACGGCCAGATCCCGGTCTACGTCGAACGGTTCGGCAACTCGCGCGAGGAGATCTTCGTCACCGCCCCCGAGCTGAAGCACCACTTCGGGGACCGGTTCAACGACCTCCCGGCCGGGGCCATCGGCGTCTACACCTACTTCGAGCGCCTGAACCAGGGCCTCCGCCAGATGATGGCCGGCGAGCGCAAGTTCACCCTCGAGTATCTCAGCCGCGACGACATCGCCGCCGTGACCAAGGAAGCCGCCGACATCAGCGGCATCCCGTTCATCACCGACGTCGATAAGGACGAGGTCCAGAAGATCCTCAAGGCCAAGTAAGGGCCCGAACAGGCAGCGTTACCTCCCTCAGGGGGGACGAGCGGGCGCTCGTCCCCCCTTTTTTTTGCGCGCCCTTCCCTATATAATGAGACCGCAGCCCGGACGTCATCCCGGCGGGAGGTCCCGATGATCGTTCTCAAGGATGTTTTGGCCCTTCTCGACGGCGAGCTGCTCACCCCGGCCACGGACCCCGAGGCCGCTTTCGGCAAGGTCTTCGCCTCCGATCTGATGAGCGACGTCCTGACCTCCGCGGAGCCGGGGGCCCTCCTCCTGACCGGCCTGGTCAACACCCACGTCGTGAACACCTGCTCGGTGGCCGACCTCTCCGGGGTCGTGTTCGTCCAGGGCAAGCGCCCGGCCGAGGACGTCATCAGCCAGGCCCGGACGAGGAACATCCCGCTCGTGGCCACGAAGATGACGATGTTCGAGGCCTGCGCGCGGATCGCCGGCCACGTCCAGGACGGGGGCCATGTCCGCCGCTGAGTCCTCCTACCACCGGGCGTTCCCCGTCAAGGGCGGGGATTTCGCCAAGGCCGGCAACGCCGCCTGCGAGATCAAGGAGCTCCTCAAGGACATCGGCCTCGACACGCCGACGGTCCGCCGGGCCGCCATCGTCGCCTACGAAGCGGAAATGAACGTCATCATGTACGCCTGGGAGGCCCGGATGGACCTGACCGTCTCGCCCGACGAGGTCCACCTCGTCGTGGACGACCGCGGCCCCGGCATCCCCGACGTCGAGCTGGCCCTGACCGAAGGGTATTCGACGGCGACGGCCGAGATGAGAGAGCTCGGCTTCGGCGCCGGCATGGGCCTGCCGAACATCAAGAGGAACGCCGACGTCTTCGCCATCGATTCGGAGGTGGGCCGGGGGACGCGCCTTGACATCATTATCCGGAAGAACGGACACGTGCCATCATGAACGATAAGAACTACCACGCCATCCACATCACCAAGGACAAGTGCATCGGCTGCACCCATTGCATGGCCGCCTGTCCGACCCGGGCCATCCGGGTCGGGGACGGCAAGGCCCGCATTATCGACCAGCTCTGCATCGACTGCGCCGAGTGCCTGCGCGTCTGCCCCCACGAGGCCGTCCATTCCCACACGACTTCGTTCGCCTCGCTCGAGGCCTTCGACTACAAGGTGGCCATCCCCTCGACGGTCATCTACGGCCAGTTCGGCCCCACTGTCCTGCCCAACGAGATCCTGTCCGCGCTGCGCCGGGTCGGCTTCGACGAGGTCTACGACCTCAGCTCGATCTGCGAGCTCAACTGCGCGGCGACCGAGGAGTACCTCAACGAGCATCCGCAGCCCCGGCCCTACATCACCTCGACCTGCCCCGTCGTCGTCCGCATCATCCAGCGGCGCTATCCCTCCCTCTGCGGACAGATCCTGCCCATCGAGCCGCCGCGGGAGATCGCGGCCAAGATCCTGCGGACCATCCTGCCCAAGTCCCTGGGCATCCCCCCCGAGAGGATCGGCATCATCCACATCACCCCCTGCCCGGCCAAGATGGTCTCCATCAACAGCCCGGCGACCCTGGCCAAGTCCTATCTCGACGGGGCCATGTCCATCCGGGACATCTTCCCCCAGATCCTCAAGGCCCTGCGCAAGAGCGAGGAGGACGCCCTCATGCGCCACCTCTTCCCGGAGACGCTGTTCAGCGGCATCGGCATGGGCTGGCCGCTGTCCGGAGGCGAGACCCGGGGACTGAAGCGCCACCGGGCCGTGGCGGTTTCGGGCATCCGGGACACCATGCGGGTCCTCGACGAGGTCGAAGGCGGGCTCCTCCAGGACATCGATCTGCTCGAATGCACGGTCTGTCCCGACGGCTGCGTGGGCGGGCCGCTCGGGGTCGAGAACCGCTTCCTGGCCAAGGGCCGCATCCTCGAGCTCGTCGCCGCGGCGGGCGAAC
>JAPKZE010000213.1 GCA_026393955.1 Candidatus Aminicenantota bacterium | reverse complement strand
GGCGAAGTCCTTCGCCGAAGCCCAAAAGCAACATGATCGAAATCGTCCCCCAGCACAAGGCCACGATCGTAAGAGTGATCCGCTTCTTCTGCTTGCGGAAATCGCGGATGAAAACGTTGTATACCGTCGACCACTGCATATTGATCTCAGAACAGTTTTAGGGCCTGTACGGGTTGCAGGTTGGCGGCGCGGCGGGCGGGAAATGCTCCGGCAATCAAGCCGATTATCCCCAAGAGAATAGTGATCAGAATCCCGCCGGTGATATTGACTCTGGGTTCCCCGATAAAGTCCGCCAGATGAAATAACGGGGTGGCCGCGACTAAAGCCCAGGCGAACAGGAACCCCATCAGACCTCCCAAGCCGGTAATCAGAAGGGTCTCAAGCAGGAATTGCATCATGATATAGCTCTTGCGCGCCCCCAACGCCATCTTGATGCCGATCTCCTTGGTCCGCTCTTTGGCCGCGGCGTACATGAGGTTGGTGACGCCGACGGCTCCGATGAGGAGCGTCAGGGCGCCGATAATGCCGAGGAAGATCTCGATGCCCTTGAAGATGGCCATCCCCTCCTTGGCATCCTCGATGGTGTTCCAGAAGCTCGTGGCGTAGCGGTCATCGGGATCGAAGCGGTACTTGCGGCCGAGGAGTGTGCGGACCCGGGCTTCGATCAGCTTGGACTGGGAGGCTTCGCGAGGCTGGATATGGATCTGGTTGATGCGGCGCCGGTTATCGATCTGCTGGTAGGAGTGGAACGGGAGATAGACCTGTTCGGCGTCCGGCCCGTTGTACATCGAGTCCTGGATCTTCTTCTGGAGGACGCCGACCACCATGAAGGGGATGCGGTTGATGATGATCGTCCGGCCCACGACGTCGGCGACGCCGAACAGGTCCGTGGCGACCTTCCAGCCGATGAACGCCACCTTCCGCCCTTCGGCGACGTCGGCGGCGTTGAGGAACCGGCCACCCAGCTGGGCCACCTGGGTGCGCATGACGCCGAACTCCGGGGTCGTGCCGTGGACGGTCCGATTGATCTCCTTGCCGTTGGCCGAGACGGGCAGGTAATTGTACGCTTCCGGGGCGATGGACAGGATCTCGGGGATCCTCTCCTGGAGGTAATCGATGTCCTCCGGGTAAAGGGAGATCTGCCGCCCTTTGGGCAGGCCTTCGAACGGCAGCGAGGTCTGGCCGCCGTAGACCATGATCAGCGTCTCGCCGAGGCCGCTGAAAGCGACGTGGAATTGGGTGCTCATGCCTTGGCCGAAGGCCATGAGCAGGAGGATCGAGAGGGTGCCCCAAAAGATGGCGAAAGTGATCAGGGCGGCCCTCTTGCGGCGCTTGCGGTACTCGCTCCAGAAGAATCGGGGCAGGGTGGAGTTCACGGCGTCGCTCCACTATTTCCTGAGGGCCTCGATAGGATCCGTGGAGGCGGCCGTCCGGGCCGGGATCATGCCGGCGATGACCCCGATCGCGAGCAGGATGAGGACGGTGGCGGCGATGACCACGGGATCGAGCCGCGGCACACCGACGAAATCGGTGAAGCCGCCGGCCGGAAAGGCCTTGGTCGCCTGGAGGACGGCCGCCGAGAGCCCGAGTCCGATGAGGCCGCCGAGCAGCATGATGACCAGCGATTCGCTGAAGAACTGCCAGAGGATCGTCCGGCGGCGGGCCCCGACGGCCAGCTTCACGCCGATCTCGCGCGTCCGCTCGTCGACGACGACCCGCATGATCGAGGCCACGCCGACGCCGCCGACGAGAAGCGTGAACGTGCCGATGACGCCCAGAAAGACGGTGAAGGCCAGGAAGAAGGTCGTGAATTGCTTCTCGAACTCCAGCGTGTCCCAGACGCCCAGGGCGTCCGGGTCGGCTTGGGAAAAGCCGATAAGCTTGGCCAGGTGGGCCTTGACGTCCTCCATGACCGCCTTGCTCCGGCCGGGATCGCGGGGGCGAAAGATGATGTTGGAGACGTACTTCGCGCCGTAGAGCGAGGCGTAGGTCGTCCAGGGGATGAAGGCGCAGCGCTCATCGCGCTGGCCGTTGTAGTTGGAGCTCTGAAGCTTGGTCCGCATGACGCCGACGACGGTGAACGGGACGCTGTCGATGAAGACGGGTCGTCCCACGGGCTCCTCGGTCCCGAAGAGATCGGTCGCCAGGACGTCGCCGATGAAGCAGACCCGCTTGCGGGCGGCCATGTCCTCGGGGTCGATGAACCGCCCCTTGGCCGCGATGGTGTTGCGCATCAGCTCGAACTGGGGATTGACGCCGCGGACGGTGTCGCGGAATTCATTGCGTCCGTAGCGGATGATGCGGCTGCCGACGAACTCCGGGCTCATGAGCTCGACCCCCGGGACCTTCTCCGGTATGGCCTCGACCACCTCCGGAGTGACCCGCACCGCCTTGCCTCTGAGGAAGCCCTGCCAAGGGAGGGTCGTCTGTGAGGGGAAGATGAGGACGATGGCTTCCCCCATGCCGTGGAAGCGCTTGATCTGGGCCTTGGAAACGGAAACCCCGAAGGCCAGGAGCAGGACGACCGAGAACGTCCCCCAGACGACGCCCGAAAGCGTCAGGACAGTTCGCAGGGGCTGGCGGACGAGGTCCCGGAAGAGGTTGCGGAAGAAGATCGCGATCATTTGATCTCGCGGGGAGGCCGCTCCACGACCTTGTCCCCTTCCTTGAGCCCTTCGAGGATCTCGATGTTGAGGCCGTCGGACAGCCCGGTCCGGATCTCGACCTTCTTCGTCTTTTCGCCGTCGGGGACCTCCACGAGCTTCTTGCCGTCCTCAAAGAGGATGAGCCGCTCGGGGATGAGGACGACCTGCTTCCGCGCTTGGATCTGGATGCTGGCGGTCGCTGAGAATCCGGCTCTCAGGGTCATGCCGGCCGCATCCTTGATAACGATCCAGATGTCGAAGAGGGTGGCGTTGCCCTCCTTTTTGGCCTTGGGAAAGATCCGGTCGACCCGCGCGGGGATCTTCGTGTCGGGCAGGGCGCCGATCTGGATCTCGGCATCCATGCCCTCGACGAGCTTGCCGACGTCGATCTCGTCGACCGTGCCCTTGAAGAGGAGGCTGCCCATGTCGGCCAGCGAGCAGAGCTCGGTCCCCGGCTGGAAGTTGGTCAGGGGGACGATGGGATCGCCCTGGAAGACGCTCTGGGCCAGGACGATACCCGAGATCGGAGACCTCAGGATGGAATCGATGTCCCGGTTCAACATCCGGATCCGCCCTTTTTCCAGGAGTTCCAGCCGTTCCGCGGAGGTCCGGTATCTCAGCTCGGCCTCCTTATAGACGCCCTCGACGGCATCCATCTCGGACCGGGAGACGAGGTTCCCTTTATAAAGCTCGAGCTGTCGGGTCCAGTCGGCCTTGAGCTTCAGCATCGTGACCTCGGCCAGCTCCATGGCCCGGCGGGATTCGACGTATTCGAGCGGGGTCGGGTTGGGCGAGATCTTGAACAGGGGCGCGCCCTCCTTGACGGCGTCGCCGACCTTGAACAGGACCTCGGCCACGATGCCGGGGATGATGGACTTGACCTTGACCTCCTGCTCCGGCTCGATGGTGCCCACGGCCAGGGCTTTTTCCTGGATGTCGCCCCGGGAGGCGGCGACGAGCTTGGTCTCCACCTTCTTCTGCCCGCAGGCGAAGAGGAAATAGAAGAAGGTCAGCAGCAGAACGGAGGACAGGCCACGAAAGATCCACTTTTTCATGATTCACCTCAGACTTCGACTCATAAAGAAAGACGGCCTGCGGAGGGAAAAAGTTCGAGAGATCGGGCTTATTTCTTCAGAAATCCCGCCGGCGTCACTTGGCGGCCTGGGTCAGGACGACCTCGACGCGCCGGTTCCGGGCACGTTGGGGCTCGGTGTCGTTGGGCGCTACCGGATTCTCCGGGCCGAAGCCCTGGTATCTCATGCGCGAGTTCGAGATGCCCTGGGTCATCAGGAACTCGTAGACGGCCCGGGCCCGGTCCGTCGACAGCCGCATGTTGAGGTCGGCGGAGCCGGTGGAATCGGTGAAGCCCTCGATGCTCAGGTTCATGCCGGAGAAGACCATGAGGATGCCGGCCAGCTTGGCCACTGTGAGCTGCGAGGCCGGCTTGAGCGTGGCCTTGCCGACGTCGAACAGGATCCCGGACAGGCTGACGATGACGCCGCGAGCCGTCTCGGACGTCTCGGCGACCGAAGACAGCGCGCCCGTGAGAAGGCCGGCCAGCTCGTCCCTTTCCTTCTTGATGGCCTCCCGCTCGACGGCCAACTGGTCCCGCTCGGCCTTGAGGGCATCCCTCTCGGTGGTGAGGGTCGCCGTCTGCCTGGCCAGCCCGGCCGACTCGCTGGCCAGGGCTTCCCGCTGGGTCAGGACGTCGCGCAGCTGCTGGGTGATGCGGGCCGATTCGCCTTCGGCCGTGGCAGCCCGCGCTTCGAGCGCGGTCCTTTCGGCCTGCCGCTTGGCCTCGGCTTCCGCGGCGGCCTTGGCCTCGTTGGCTTTGACGGTGTCCTTGATGGCCTGCGAGGCCAGCTGGACGGCGACCCGGGCCTGGTCGGCCATGACCTTCTTGTCCCCCGTCGAGGCCATGGCCTTGCCGAAGGCGATCTGGGCGCCGTCCATGGCCTTGGGGTTCACGGCGGCGGCGTTCAGCTTCGCGGCGATCTCCATGGCCTTCTGGGCCTGCTTGACGGCCGCCGGGGTCGGGTCGTTGTACTGGATGCCGGAGATCGAATCGAGGGCGGGCTTGTACTGCGTCGTGAAATCCTTGAACGCGAAGGGCGTGTTGGTGATGTTCATTCCCTGGAACTGGCCCGAAGTGAAGACGACCAGCTCGGTCGGCCGGGTGACGGTGGCGAACGGCTCCGCGGTGACCATCAGGGCGAAAGTCTTCCGGCCGGTATAGGCTTGGAGGGAACCGGAGGCGCTCTTCTTGTCGGCGACGATCTCGCCCAGGTTCTCGACCGTGCCGTCCGGGGCGACGGCCCAGAGGACATAGGCGGCGATATCTCCGGCGAACAGCACGGCCGGCTCCATCTTCTGGTAGCCCAGCTTGATCGAGGCCTGTCCGCTGTCATAGCCGATCGTCGCCTTCATGGCCGCTCCCAAAGGGGCCCGGGAGGTCTTCCCGAAGGAGAGATCGAAGGTCTTGCCGGGCTGGAGCGTCAGGGCCGTCAGCCGGACCTCGGCCGCAACGAGCGCGGATGAGGCGCCGAGGATGAAGAGGGCCAAAAAAACGATCCGGCGTTTGGACATAGGGCCTCCTTCGCTAAATGGACTCACCCGTTTAGTCGGTCATGAAGAGGGATAGTACCTTGAAAATCCGGCCGCTCCGGCCTATAGTTCTATCAGGACGGCCCTGGGGAGGTGACGTCATGCGGACAGATCCACGAGCCCGGCGCTCCGGCCGGCCCGGAAGGGCCTGGATGGCCGGCGCGGTGGTCGTCGCCTGGGCATTCGCCGGCCCGCTCGCCGGGCCGGCCCGCAGCCAGGACGCCGCGGCCGACCAGAGGCTGGTCCAGCTCCTGGCGAAGGCCCGTGCCTACTGTCTCAAGCTCGAGACGGCCGCCCTGGATTTCACCTGTCTCGAGAAGATCGAGGAACGCACCTATCCGCTGGACGAGATCCTGGCGGAGGCCGCCATAATGGACTCGGCGATGAACGGCTGGGCGGGCTATTCGTACGCCATG
>JAPKZE010000162.1 GCA_026393955.1 Candidatus Aminicenantota bacterium | reverse complement strand
AGCAGGCCGAACAGCCCGAGCGGCAGTCCGACGCCCCAGAAGCCCAGGGCCATCGGCCGGTATTCTTTTTTCATGAATGCCTAGTCCGGTATTCTAACAAAAAACCGGGATGGGATGTGAAAGGGCGAATTTTAGGTTCATCTCCCATTTCCGGTATGCCCTCTGGAGGTGGCGATGGATGTCGCTTCGCCCCTCCCGGGACAGGGTGAGCCAGCAGACCTAGCAGATCCCCGTGGTGGAGGGGGGACCGGCAGGGAGCGGAGTCTGCGAAGCGACCATCAGCACCGCTCCGGAGCAGCTCGGAGGAGCGGTGCTGGGAAACATCTGAAGAGAACTCCTCTCTTCCGATATTTCGCAGAATCGCGGCTTCGAGTGCTCAGCCACGATTCTGCAGGTCGCTCCCAAGAGTCCGCGTCCCGCCGATCCGGAGCCAAGCCGGAGAGAGGGCCCTCCCGGAACCGGGAGATGAAGCCTACTTTTCCCTCGGTCGTGCTGCCCAGAAAGAGCCGGGCCAGCCGGCGCACGGTCGTCGACATGACGATGAGATCGAAGTCCTTCGTCTCGGCGTAGTTGATGATGCCTTCCCAGCCGTGCACGGCCTTGGTCACGTCCTCGTGCATCTCGACGGCCTTGTGCTCCCGTTTCCGGCGGGCCTCGAGCTTCTTGAGCACCGAAGCGAACATCTGGTCGGTCAGGCGGAAGTCGTGGCCGAAGAGCTCGAGGACGTAGAGGAACGTCAGGCTGGTTCCGAAGGCCTTGCCCAGCTTCCAGGCGTGATCGCGCTCGATGTCCTCGGTGGCCGTGAAATCGGTCGGGACGAGGATCTTCCGGATCGGCTGGACCTTGGCGTTGGTCCCCTTGGTCACCAGCACAGGGACGCGGGATCCCCGCAGGATCTGGTGGGTGACGCTGCCGAGCAGGTTTTGCTCGTGCCCCGAGATGCCCCGCCGGCCGACGACGATGAGGTCCGCGCCTGCTTTCTTGGCCGTCTCGAGGATGACCCGGGCCGGCGAGCCCTCGGCGATGACGACCTTGCTCGGGCAGACGCCGCCGCTGTCGCACATGCGGTCGAGCTTGACCTTGGCCGAGATCTTGGCGGCCTCGATCTGCCCGGTCAGCTCCGCCTGGACTTCGGGCCAGGCCTCGTAGAGGGCCGCGGCGAAGTTGGGGACGACGTGCAGGGCGGTCAGCTGGCCCTTGAAGGTCTTGGCGAAGAGGTTGGCATAGGCCAGGGCTTCCTTCGACTCCTCGGAAAAGTCCGTGGCCCAGAGAACGCGCTTGACGGGCTTGATCATGACAGGTCCTCCTTCTTACCGTTCCAGTCTATGACAAACTCAGTACTTCTGCCAGTCGGGCTTGTGGTCGTGGATCCACGCGTAGTAATCGGCCATCTTCAGCTCGGAGGCCGCGTCCTTGTCGACGACGAGGATGGCCCGGGGGTGCATCTGCAGGACCGAGCCGGGGACCATGGCCGTGACCGGCCCCTCGGCCGCCAGGGCGACGGCCCGGGACTTCTTCTTGCCGAAAGCCATGAGCAGGCACATCCGGCTGTCCATGATCGTGCCCAGGCCCATGGTGATGACGTGGGTCGGCACGGCCTCCTCCCCGCCGAACGCGGCCGCGGCGTCGAGGCGCGTCTCCTCGGTCAGGGTCTTGATGCGCGTCCGCGACGACAGCGACGAGGACGGCTCGTTGAAGCCGATGTGGCCGTTCGTGCCGATGCCCAGGATCTGGATGTCGATGCCGCCGGCGGAGCGGATGGCCTGCTCGTACTTGCGGCAGGCCGCGGGGATGTCGGTCGTCATGCCGTCGGGGATGTTGATCCGGTCCTTGGGCATGTTGAGGCTGCTGAAGAGATGGGCCCACATGTAGCTGTGGAACGAGGACGGGTGGGCCGGCGGGATGCCGACGTACTCGTCGAGGTTGAAGCTGGTGACGCCGCCGAAGTCGAGGCCCTCGTCCCGGTGCATGCGGACGAGGCTCCGGTAGAGCTGGAGGGGGGTGTTGCCGGTGGCGAATCCGAGCACGGCGTGCGGCTTCTCGCGGACGGTCCGGGCGACGATGCGGGCGGCGATCTGGCTTGACTGCTGGCTGTCGGGCAGGATGATGATCTCCATGGGGGGTCTCCTTAGCGCTTCCGGATCCAGTACTTCTTGATCTTCGCCTCGACGCTCGCCCGGAACTTGTCGAGGTGCCCGAGGACATAGCGGCCGACGTCGATCGAGTCGTCGCGGACGAGCGGCGTCAGGTCCATGGCGAACCAGAGCTGTTCGGCCTCGTCGGTCGCGTGCGACTGGAAATAGACGGCGTTGGCCCGCCGCCGGCCGGCGGTGGCCAGGTCGTAGCGCTTGCCGCCCTCGACCTGCGAGTCGTAGACGCCGATGAGGCCCAGCGACAGGTTTTCGCGGCGGCTGACGTCGAGCGGGACCTTGTCGGCGTCGTCCATCCAGTCGAGGCCGCGCCAGACCTCGCAGCCGTAGACGGTCGTCGGCCGCTCGTCCGGTTCGAGCTCGCGCAGGGCGGCCAGGGCCGTGAAGACGACGGCCAGGTGCGTGTCGTGCTTGTCGGCCGGGTTGTGGGTGTAGACGACCTCCGGACGGGCCGCCTTCAGGACCTTGACCAGATCGGCCTTCAGGCGCCCCGTGCCGACGTCCTTGATCTCGGCGCTCGCGTAGTTGAGCTGGGCCAGGACGCCGTAGTTGCCGAGGACGGCCGCCTTCTCCTGCTCGCGGCGGCGGAGGGCGGCCATGTCCGCGTCGGTGAACGAGGCGTATTCGCCGGCCCGGGGCGAGCCGGCCCCGTCGGTGCATGTCACCCCGCCGAACCACAGCTCCCGGCTGCCGAAGCACTTCTGGATGCCGTGGAAGGCCATGATCTCGAGGTCGTCCTGGTGGGCGCCGATGCCGAGATGGGTGACGCGGCGGAAGGCGTCCTCGGCGGCCAGGCCGTCGGGGACGAACACCGCGGCGTCGGGCTTGAAGAACTTCATGGGCGGGCTCCTTGGATCTCGGGCAGGCTGGCGGCGGCCACGGCCTGTCCCACGCGCCGGCTCTTCTCGTCGAGGAGATGGAGGCGGACGCGGGCCGCGGTCGCGGGGAACTCGGTCCGCAGGACCTCGTTGGCCTTGTCGATGATGATCTTGCCGCCCGGCCCGGACATGACCCGGCCGAGGACGAGCAGGTTCCGGAAACGGTAGAAAACCCCGTACCACGGGACGGTGAAGCCGAGGTATTCGCCGATCTGCTCGAAGACCCGGGCAGCCGGCATGTTGCCGCGGACGACGAGCGACTGGACCTCTTTAAGCCGTTCGGGGAGCTTCATCCCCTCCGGGAAGGACAGCCCCGCAGCCTGGGCCAGCCGGCCGACGGCCTGCTGCGAGAAGTAGTTGGCCCCGACGCCGCGGTCCCGGGACCACTCGTCCGCGGCCGCCCCGGGATTGAGATCGACCGGGGCGAAGGCCAGCTCGTCGAGCCAGCCGGGGATGTGGCCTTCGTCGTCGAGGAAACCGGCGGCCTCGCTCGAGCCCATGGCCACGCCGAGCACAGCCGTGTCGCCGAGCGACAGCCGCCCGGCGAGAGCGGTGACCTCGCCGTCGTTAATGACCTCGAAGGGCACGCCCCAGTCCGCGGCCAAGCGGTCGAAGAGGCCTTTGACCTTGGTCTCGAAAGCGGCCGGGGGGACCGAGCGGAAGAGCGAGGCGATCCGGACCTGACGGCGGATGATGACGCCGGCCGAGGACCCGCCGATGGCGTCGACCCTGGGGAGGTGGGCGGCGGCCTTCTTCAAGCCGGCCTGGATGTGCTCGTAGTGGTAGTCCGGGTCGGCCTGCTCGCCCGGGGCCCAGGGGATCTCCTCGCTCCAGACCGGCTCGCCGTCGACGACGGCCGCAACCTTGTAGTCGCTCGCGCCGAGGTCGAAGCCGATGCGGAAGCCATTGAGGTAGCCGCCCGGGAAGTGGACGGCTTCGCGCGGCTCGGGGAAGGTGGCGGCGCTGTGGAGGGCGACCTCGAAGGGGTGCTCGTAGACGCCGGCCATGGTCCGGGCGTCGAAGGCGCGCGCGCCGGTTTCGGAATAGTCGGCCTTGAGGCGCCGGCCGATCGCGGCCGGGCCCTGGAAGTGGACGCGCCAGCCGCCCCGCGACCAGAGCAGGAACTTGACCGCCCGCTCGACCATGCGGTAGGTCCCGTCGGGATCGCCGTCCTTGGCCGGAGCGATCGTATCGAACACCGAGACGAGCCCGTCCTCGCGCTCGATGGCCAGGCGGACCGGCGTCTCGCCGGAGGCCCTGGCCCGTTCGAGGTAGGCCAGCCAGCCCCGGTAGATGGGCCGGTAGCCGGGGTCGTACATCATTTGGACTTGAACTCCACTTTGACCGGGACGAGGAGCCGCGCGGCCAGGTCCTCGACTTGGCGGGCCCAGTTCTTGGCCTCGGGGACACCCGGGGCGGTCACGCCCCGCTCCCAGGCGCCGGCCAGCCAATACGTGAGCGTCTTTCCGGTCGAGCCGGCCAGCTTGAGGGTCCGGTCGAGGGCGGCATCGTCGACGTCGGTGAAATCGGCGGGCGCGAAGACCGCGGCCAGGCCGATCTCGCCGGCCTTGTCCGCGCCCTGGCCCCAGACGGAGAAGGCGCCCTTGGTCCGGTCGAGCGACGAGGTCCCTCCGGAGAGCTTCACGAGGCCCGGCCCGAGCACGACCGGCGCGTCCGGCTT
>JAPKZE010000116.1 GCA_026393955.1 Candidatus Aminicenantota bacterium | reverse complement strand
GATGGCCTGCAAGTCTCCCGAAGATGCGATGGCGGTAAGACGAATGCTGGAAAAGAAACCGCCCAACGGAAATGCGCGGTTCTTTGATTACTCGATCAATAAGACAGGGCTTGTAGTCACAGTCTGCTAACCTGCCTCTAGAAAGAGCGCGCCTATTCGAGTATCCCCTACGCCGCGTTGATATCGTTGACGAAGCGGCGGAGCATGGCGATGCTCTTACGGTTGAAGGCCAGCGAGAGGCGCGGCAGGTCGGGGTATTCGGCGTCCTCCCCTTCTCCCTCTAGCGGGGCGTTAAGCTGCACGATGCGGCCCTCGGTCAGGAGCGACGCGGCGTAGGCGTCGTTGAGGCGCTCGAGCGCGCCGGCCGGCAGGGCTGACGAAAGCCGCAGGACGAGCAGCGGCCCCACATACCTCATCGAGTGATAGCGGCGGTAGAACCCGACGATCTCCTCGACGGCCTCGTCGAGGTCATCGGTCAGCTTGAACAGGCTCATGTCCTCCTCGTCGATCATCCCGTTGAGGACGAGCTCGGCCTTGATGTAAGTCCGCCAGTGCTGCCAGTACGTGCCTCCCGGCGAGTCGATCATGACCAGGGGCATGAGGGCGGTCTTGCCCGTCTGGATCATGGTCAGGGCCTCGAAGCCCTCGTCCTGGGTGCCGAATCCGCCGGGGAAGAGGGCGATGGCCGAGGCTTCCTTGAGGAAGAGGATCTTGCGGGTGAAGAAGTACTTGAAGTTGACGAGCTTCGGATCGTCGGCGATGACGACGTTGGTCCTTTGTTCGTGCGGCAGCCGGATAGCCACGCCGAATGAGCCCGACCGGCCCGCCCCGTGCTGAGCGGCGCCCATGATGCCGTCGCCGGCCCCGGTAATGATCATCCACTGACGCTCCCGCATGCGCCGGGCGAACTCGACGGCGTGGAGGTATTCGGGGTGGTCGGCGGAGGTGCGGGCCGAGCCGAAGACCGAGACCTTGCGGATGTCGTGGAATGGGGCGAACACCTTGAAGGCGTAGCGGAGCTCCTTGAAGGAGTTGGTCAGGAGCTTGAGGTCGCCGCGGCCGGCCCCGTCGCGCGCAACCCTGGTGATGGCCACCATCAGGTCGGCCAGGACGTCGCGGTCGGGGCAGTCCGAGGCGAAGCGGTCGAGGAAGTCGGCGATGGCGGCATCGCGCGCGGCGGCCCAGTCGCCGGGCGGGGACTCGATAGGGACGGCGCAGGAGAGCGAGGGGGTGGGCGGGGCTTGTTTCTTGTTCATTGTCATTGGGAGAACGATTTTACCACGAATAACAATATGCGGCGCGGGTCCGAGCATCGGTTCTAAACTTTGCGGGTTCGGAGACCCGAGGCGGCGGCCGCGGCCAGCTGTCGTCGGTCGGCGGTGACGAAGAGATCGGCCGGCCACTCGAGGGCGCAGGCGACGTGCAGGGCGTCCAAAGTGCGGAGGGGAAACCGTTCGAGGAGACCGATCGCCGACTGGACGACCTGGACCGTGAGATTGAGGACGCCCATGTCCTCGAGGTCGGAGAAGAGGGCTCCTTTGGCCTGCACATACTGCTCATCGCTGAGCGCGGACTGGCGGCGGAGACGATTGAGGGCCGAGACGATCTCCGGGGGAGCGATCAGGCTGACGGCAGCTTCGTTCGCCTCAGCAAGGATCGCCTGGACAGCATCGCTGCCCGGCTCCCGGATGTACCTCTTAGCCAGGCCTGACGAATCCAGGAAAACGCGCATCGGGCTACTTGTCGCGGGCGCGTTCCCGGAGGATCTCGCGGCTGAGGGACGTCCCGGGCGAGCCGGAGACGAGCGCAGGGGCCGGCCGCTTCCAAGATAGGGTCGAGGGCTGAGGAGCCGCGACGGGCACGACCTCGGCGATGGGCTTGCCGTGCCGGAGGACGAGGACCTTCTCGCCGCGCTCGACAGAGGTGAAGAGGGCAGCGGCGTTCCGGCGGAACTCGGTGAATGTCACTTGTTTCACGGTGATGAGACCACTCTGTACATTATTGTACATTTTACGCCTCCGAACGTCAAGGGCGGATCTGACGCCCAATTGGAAGACGGCCGCGACGGGCGAATATTCTCGAAATGGGGGCAGGGGCTGGCTTTGATCTCGGGTATTGACATGATATCTCTATTGATATATATTAGATATATATAGGGAGGGACTTATGGCACGCATGGTTCGGATGATCGTTTCGTTCCCCGCGGAGGACAAGAAGTGGCTTGAGGCG
>JAPKZE010000494.1 GCA_026393955.1 Candidatus Aminicenantota bacterium | reverse complement strand
CCTCGGGGCCGACGCGGATCTCCTTGCCGAGGGGGTTCGTCATCGGGAAGAGGATGTCGGCGAGCTCGGAGCCGAGGACGCAGACCCGGGCGCTGCGCGCGACCTCCGTATCGGTGATGAACCGGCCCAGCCGCGGCAGATAGAGCGACATGACCACAGGCCACTTGTCGTTCATGCCGAGGACCATGGCGGTGTCGCTCTTGGCGTTCCCGTACTTAACCTCGACCTGATCGAAAACGCTGACGTAGATGCTGACGGCCACCCCCCGGACGAGGGTCGCCTCCTTCTCGACGGCCTGAGCGTCCTCGAAGGTCAGGTCCTTGCGCGTCCGCTCGTCCTCGGACATCCGCCCCATCTGGATGCCCTCGTTCTTGCGGACGATGATCATGTCGGACCCGGCCGATTGGAGCTCGGACAGGAAGCTCTTGTTGAGGCCCTGGATGATCGAGACCATGCCGATGACGGTCATGACCCCGATGACGATGCCGAGGATGGTCAGGAACGAGCGGAGCTTGTGGGACCGCAGGGAATCGACGGCCATGCGGAAGACTTCGCGGAAAATCTGGAGTCGCAGCGTCATAGCTCCGACCTCAGCGCCTCGACGGGGTCGAGCTTGGCCGCCCGGTTGGCCGGGTAGATGCCGAAGAACAGGCCGATCGACCAGGACATGACCATGGCCAGGACGATCGAGGCCGGCTCGACGCTCGAGGGCATGGACGTCGCCGCGGAGATGATCCGGGCCACCAGAAAGCCCAGGACGATTCCGATGAACCCGCCGAAACCGGACAGGAGAGAGGATTCAATGAGGAACTGGTAGAGGATATCGCGCCGGCGGGCGCCCACGGCCATGCGGATGCCGATCTCCTTCCTCCGCTCGGACACGGAGACGAACATGATGTTCATGATGACGATGCCGCCGACGATGAGAGCGATCGACGACACGGCGATCATGGCGAAATAGATGCCCGACGTGGCCGTCTTGTAGAACTGGATAAAGGTCTCCGAGGTGGCGAAGGAGAAGTCGTCGGCGTCCCTGTAGCCGCGCTTGCGCCAGGAGCGCAGGACCGTCCGGACCTCCTCCTGGGCCAGGGCCATCTCCTCTTGGGATTTGGTGTGGATGTTGACGGAGATGGATCGCCGCGAGCCGTAGACCTTCATGAAGGTCGTGATGGGGACGCGGATGTAGTTGTCCTGGCTGAAGCCCAGGATCTTGCCCTTTTTCTTGCCCACGCCGATGATCTGGAAATTCTGGCTGCCGACCTTGAGCCAGCGGCCGAGCGGGTCGAGCGACCCGAAGACTTTCTCGGCGATGTCGGACCCGATGACCCCGACGGTCCGGGAGTTTGTCTCGTCCTGGCTCTGGAGATGGCGGCCGCTCTCGAGCTCGACGACCGACCCGATCTCGTGGTCGAGATAGGTCACGCCGCGGACCTCGGTGCTCTTGAGGGACTGGCTGCCGTACTTGACGGTCGCGTTGGTCGACGTCGAGGCCCCGACGAGCTCGCAGGTCGGGCAGCTGGCCCGGATCAGGTCGCGCTCGA
>JAPKZE010000154.1 GCA_026393955.1 Candidatus Aminicenantota bacterium | reverse complement strand
GGCCCTGAGGATCGAGACGGCCGCAGGGACGTTCGAAGGGGACTGCCGTGGGCTCGACGCGGAGGGCCGGCTCGTCGTCGCCCGCCGCGGGGCCGGGACGGTCGCCCTCGACGCCGTCCAGAAGCTCGACCGGGCGTCCTGAGGAGACACGACATGCTCTTGGCATTCGACGTCGGGAACACGACCATCGCCGTCGGCCTCTTCCGCGGCCGGAAGCTCGTCAAGAGCTGGAAGATCAAGACCGACAGCGAGAAGACGGGCGACGAATACGGCGCCCTCCTCCTCAACCTGATGCAGGTCGCCGGGCTCGCGCCCGGCAAGGTCTCGGGGGCCATCATCTCCAGCGTCGTCCCGCCCTTGACCTCCGCCATCGAGGAGATGTGCCGGGTCTATTTCGACACGACGGCCCGCGTCGTCGGCCCGGGCCTCAAGACCGGCATGCCCATCCTGTACGAGAATCCCCTGGAGGTCGGGGCCGACCGGATCACGGCCGCCGTCGCCGCGTTCGAGAAATACGGCGGCCCGGTCATCGTCCTCGATTTCGGCACCGCGACGACGTTCGACGCCGTCTCGGCCAAGGGGGAATACCTCGGCGGGGCCATCGCCCCCGGCATCCGCATCTCGGCCGAGGCCCTCTATCTCAAGACGGCCAAGCTGCCGCGCATCGAGATCCGCAAGCCCAAGCGGGCCATCGGCCGCACGACCGTGTCGAGCATGCAGTCCGGGCTCTATTTCGGCTACATCGGTCTGGTCACCCGGACGATCGCGGAGATCCGCAAGGAGCTCGGCAAGAACGCCAAGGTCATCTCCACGGGCGGCTTCGGCGGCCAGGTGGCCGCGGAGGTCCCGGAGATCGAGGCCCACGAGCCCGACCTCGTCCTCGAAGGCCTGAGGATCATCCACGAGAGAAACCTCGACGTCCGGGAATAGCCGGGGCTCGGGCAGACCGTCATGGATAGCGACAGACAGCAAAGCGGCTATTACCAGGAGATCGCCCGCGTCTTCCTGGCCCGCCGCGGCGGGGCGCTCCTCCTCTCGCCGAAGGACCTGTCGACGATCGCCGCCTGGGAGGAAAAGATGATCCCGCTCGACGCCGTCGTCGAAGGCATCGGCCGGACGTTCGAAGGCCTCAAAGCCCGCGGCCGGGCGACCAGGACGGTCTCCCTGGCCTTCTGCGACCGGCAGGTCGAGGCCGCCTTCGACCAGCACCGGGACCGGGCCGCCGGCCGGCGGACGGACCCCGGCGCCGGGGCCGGGACCGGCAAGGCCGCCAAGGTCCGCGGAGAGATAGCCCGGGCCCTCGAGACGCTTCCCGCCGGCGACCTCGAGATGAAGCGGCTGCTCCAAGCGGCCCTCGGGGCGCTCGCCGCGCCGCGGCCCGACCCGGCCGGGCTCGAGCGGATCGACGCGGAGATCGAAGAGGCTCTCTGGGCCGGCGCGACGGCCGCGGAAAAGGCCAGGGCCGAGACCGAATCCCTGAAAGCGCACAAGGGCCGCAAGCCCGCCGGTTTCGAGGACACGGTCCGGCGGCGCGCGGTCATGGCGGGCCGGGCCCGCCGCCGCCTGCCCCATGTCTCGCTTCATTATTATTGAGCGATCCGACCATGACCCACGCGCGCATCCTCACCCTGCTCAAGAAGCACAAGGACGGGCTCGACCTCGACCGGATCCTCGCCGAGCTCGGTCTCAAGCGCCGCGACCGGGCCAAGCTCATCGAGGAGATGCGAGCGCTCACTGCGGCGGGTGACGTCCGCTCGCTCCGCGGCCGCTTTCACATCGCCGCGAAGACCGATGTCGTCCGGGGGCGCTTCGTCACCGCCCGTCCCGGCTTCGGATTCGTCACTCCGGAAGGCGGCGGCGGGGACATCTTCGTCCCGGTCCGGCACGCCCACGGCGCGCTGCCGGGCGACGAGGTGACGGTCGTCGTCAACGCGCAGGGCAAGTTCGGCAAGCCCGAGGGCCGGATCGAGCGCATCCTCAGGAAGGGCCGGACGGGGCTCCTCGGGCTCTACGTCGAACGTTCCGGGGCCCCGTATCTCCAGCCGTTCGATTCGCCGGCGCTCGACGACCTGCCGCTCAAGTCGCGGGGGAAACACCGGCCGGCGCCGGGCATGATCGTCGAGGCCGACCGGGCCACCCTGGCCGTGACCCGGGTCTTCGGCCGGCCCGAGGACCCCGGCGTGGACGCGCGGGTGGTCATCCAGCGCTACGGCCTCCGCTCCGAATTCCCCGAGGACGTCGTCCGTGAGGCCGAGGCCGTCCCCGACCTCGACGCGGAACCCGCCCTGGACGGCCGCCGCGACTTCCGGGACTGGACGACCGTGACCGTCGACGGCGAAAAGGCCCAGGATTTCGACGACGCCGTCAGCGTCCGCCGCCTCGGCGACGGCGGCTGGCTGCTCGGCGTGCACATCGCCGACGTCTCCCACTACGTCAGGCCGGGGAGCCCCCTGGACCGCGAGGCCTTCGAGCGGGGGACGAGCGTCTATTTGCCCGACCTGACCCTGCCCATGCTCCCCGAACGGCTCTCCAACGGGCTCTGCAGCCTGCGGCCCCGCGTGCCCCGGCTGACGATGTCGGCCCTGCTCGACATCGACCGGGACGGCCGCGTCCGCAAGGCCGAGTTCACGCCCTCGATCATCAGGACCGCGCACCGCATGACCTACAACGCGGTCTTCGCCGTCTTCGAGGGGGACGCCGGTGAAAGGGCCCGATTCGCCGACGTCGTCCCCGATCTCCTCGTGATGCGCGAGCTGGCCGAGGCCCTGCGGGCCCGGCGCATGGCCGAGGGCAGCCTCGACTTCGATCTCATCGAGCCCGAGCTCATCACCGAGGCCGGGAAGCTCCTGGCCGTCGCCGCCGCCGAGAGGAACGAGGCCCATCGGCTCATCGAGGAGTTCATGGTCGCCGCCAACGTCGCCGTGGCCTCGGCCTTCACCGTCAAAAAGGTCCCGGCCATCTACCGCGTCCACCCCGCCCCCGACGAGGGCGACCTCGGGAAGCTCCGGGACATGCTCCTCCGTTTCGGCCTGGCCTTGCCGGACCCGGCCAAGGTCCGGTCCAAGGACCTCCAGCGCGTCCTCGAGCGGGCCAAGGGCATGCCCGGGGAGAAGTTCATCGGCCGCCAGGTCCTGCGGGCCCTGAAGCTGGCCGTCTACACGACCAGGAATGTCGGGCATTACGGCCTGGCCAAGACCGACTACACCCACTTCACCTCGCCCATTCGCCGCTACCCCGACCTCGTCGTGCACCGCCTGCTCAAGGCCGTCCTCCGCCGGGAGGGCGCGCCGTCGGAGGACCTCGAGCCGGTCGCGGCCGCGTCGTCCGAGCGGGAGAGGAACGCGGGTGAAGCCGAGCAGTCCCTGGTCGAGTGGCGCATCCTGCGCTTCCTCAAAGACCGCCTGGGCGAGGAGTTCGGAGGCATCGTCGTCGACGTCACCAAGGCCGGGCTCCTGGTCGAGATCGACGACTACTTCGTGGCCGGGCTCCTGCCGTTCGCCTCGCTCGGCGGCGATTTCGAGCCCCGGGCCGCGGCCCGGCGCCTTCGGCCCAAGCGACGCCGGAAAACGTTTGACTTGGGGGACGCCGTTCGTGTAATCCTTGTCTCCTGCGACCCGGTCCTGCGCCGCATGAGCTTCGTCCCGGCGGCGGACCCGGAGCAACCCCGATCATGAAAGTGTCCGTATTCGACGCCGTCCTCGATTTCCCGCTGGGCGGGGCCGCCGGGGAGCTCCGCGCCGAGGCCGTCTTCCTGGGCGGCGGGGTCATGGCCCGGTTCCTGGACTACGCCGTCGCCGGCCGGAAGAAGGCGCCCTTCGTCCGCGTCCTGACGGACCGTCCGGCCGACGTCAGATGGGCCGACCCGTTCGAGGTCCGGACGCCGTCGGGCGACCTCCTCGGCCGGGGCCAATGCCTCTACCCGGGCTCGCCCTCCGCCCAGGAGCTCAGACCGGCCCGGCGCAAGGCCCTCCTGGCCCGTCTCACGCTGGGGGAAAAGGACATGGTCCTGGCCATGACCGAGTTCGGCGGGCTCAAGGGGCTCAAGGGCGAGGACCTGGAGCCGTTCTGCCGCCTGCCCCAGTCCCGCGTCGAGGCCCTGAGCCGGGCCCTCGAGGAGGAAGGCCGGGTCCGCATCCTCGGCTTCGCCCCCCTGCGCCTGGTCTCCCAGTCGGGCCTGGATTTCCTGCGCGGCCGGATCGTCGCGTTCCTCACCCAGTATCACAAGTCGCATCACGCCCAGCGCGGCGCCCCCCTCGAGGTCCTGGAGAAGAAGTTCGACGCGCCCCGGACGGTCCTCGTCCTGGCCCTGCGGCTGCTGGCCAAGGAAGGCCGGGCCGTCGAAGAGAGCGGGATCGTCCGCCTGCCCGATTTCCGCATCCCCCTCTCGGCCGCGGACGAGGAAACTCTGGCCGCGCTCGAAGGGATGGTCCTCCGCGGCGAGCTCGGCAGCGTGACCCTCGACGACATCCGGGCGACGTTCAAGCTGACGCCGGGGAAGCTTCAGACGCTGCTGGCCGTCCTGGCCGAGCGCAAGAAGATCGTCGAGGGGATCGAGGGATTCATCCTCCACGCGAGCTGGCTCGACGAGGTCGTCCGCAAGGTCCGCGAGTCGGGGAAGCGGGAGCTGACGGTGGCCGACTT
>JAPKZE010000504.1 GCA_026393955.1 Candidatus Aminicenantota bacterium | reverse complement strand
TTGCGCAGGATGAGGAGCGTCAAGGAGAAGACGAACGATGAGACCATGGCCATGACCTCGCACCACGCGTTGACCCGCCACCAGAACCAGCGGACGAGGTAGAGCAGGCCCGTCCCGGCCCCGACCTGGAGGATGATGTCGAACGAGTCTTTGGCCGTGTCCAGGACGAAGACGAGCGAGGCGCCGGAGAAGAACAGGACGATCGTGGCCAGGCGGCCGACCAGGACGTAGTGCTTCTCGCTGGCCGTCTTGTTGATGAAGCGGCGGTAGAAATCGTGGACGAGGTAGGAGGCGCCCCAGTTGAGGTGGGTCAGGTTGGTCGAAGAATTGGCCGCGATGAGCCCGCCGACCATCAGGCCGATGAAGCCGACGGGCAGGAACTTGAGCATGGCCGGATAGGCGATGTCGTGGCCGATGAGGCTGGGATCGAGATGGGGAAAGGCCTTCTGGATGTCCGATAGCTGCGGGAAGACGACGATCGAGGCCAGGCCGACGAGGATCCAGGGCCAGGGCCGCAGGACGTAGTGGGCGATGTTGAAGAAGAGGACCGCGCTGAGCGAGTCCTTCTCCGACTTCGAGGCCAGCATGCGCTGGGCGATATAGCTGCCGCCGCCGGGCTCGGCCCCGGGATACCAGACCGCCCACCACTGGACGGCCAGGGGCATGATGAAGATGGCGATGGCCAGGTCCCAGTTGCTCTTGAAGTTCGGCAGCATGCTCAGGAAGTTGATGCCGCCGGGGCCCGGCGTCGCCGAGAGCTTCGAGATGAGGGCCGGCATGCCGCCGACGGCCCGGACGGCGAAGTAGGCCGCGGCGATGACGGCGGTCATCTTGACGAAGAACTGGATCATGTCGATGACCAGGACGCCCCAGAGGCCCGTGACCGCGGCGAAGACGACGTTGAGCAGGCCGACGAAGAGGAGGGTCTGCCAGCGCTCGAACCCGAAGAGGACGGCGGCGATCTTGCAGGCGGCCAGGTTGACCGTGGCCATGATGATGCAGTTGAAGAGGAAGCCGAGATAGACCGAGCGGAAGCCGCGCACGACGCTGGCGGCCTTGCCCGAATAGCGGAGCTCGTAGAACTCGAGGTCGGTCAGGACCTCGGACCTGCGCCACATCCGGGCGTAAAAGAAGACCGTCGCGACGCCGGTCAGGGTGAAGGCCCACCAGACCCAGTTGCCGGCGACGCCGTTGCGGCGGACGATGTCGGTGACCAGGTTCGGCGTGTCGCTGCTGAAGGTCGTGGCCACCATGGACAGGCCGGCCAGCCACCAGGGCACGGCCCGGCCCGACCCGAAGAACTCGGAGGTGCTCTTGCCCGATCGTTTGCGGAAGAACAGGGCCGGGCCGAAGCAGATGAGCAGGATGAACGCGACGATGATCCAGTCGATCAGCGCAAGGTGCATGGTTATCGTCCTTTCGCGAAAGACGCCTGGCTCATGGCCCGCCAATTATACGGAGAACGCAGGAACAGAACAAGGGACAGTCCCTTTTGACGGACGGGCGGGCATTCTGATATAAGCAGGCTCATCAGCCCCTCGAAGGAGGTCCCCATGCGTTCGACCCGATCCCTCGGCTTAGTCCTCTCGGCTCTCATCGCTCTCCCGCTCCTGGCCGCCGCGCCTGGACGGGCGCAGGCGAAAAAGGCGGCGGCGCCGGCCGCGAAGACCGAGGCGTT
>JAPKZE010000023.1 GCA_026393955.1 Candidatus Aminicenantota bacterium | reverse complement strand
CTCGACCGGGGCGACCAGCCGGCCGGCCTCGGTCGGCTGGGCCGTCTGGACCCGCTTGATCCGGGCGCTCTGCGTCGACGCCTTGCGCTTGGCCGGAGGCGGAGGAGGAGGCGGAGGAGGAGGCGGGGGCGCCAGGAACGCACTGTAGACCTCGACCGTCGGCAGCTCACCCGTCGAGAGGAGCGGGAGGACGATGGCCGTGACGATGAGAGCGACGTGGAGGATCAGGGCGACGGGAAAGACCAGCGCTTTGCGTGTCGTGCCCTTCTCGGCGATGAAGAACGAGTCCTTGAAGAGCGACGGTACCGGAGCCGCGCTGACGGGCTTTTTAACTTCCGCCATGATGATTACCTCATGCTCGGGATGTTACAGAAACACACGGCAATCAGTATAGAGTAAAAAAACGTCTTTGACAAGGGAAATTTATCTCCGCCCGGCTTTTTTCGAGCCGAACCAGCGCTGCCAAAAAAGGACTACCGGACAGGATAGGTAGACCGTCGAATAGACGCCCTCGATCGTCCCGATGAGCATCAGGAAGGCGAAGTCGTTGATGATCTCGCCGCCGAACACGAACAGGGCGCTGACCGTCAGGAAGACCGTGCCCGAGGTGATGACCGTCCGGCCCAGGCACTGGTTGAGGCTGACGTTCATGACCTCCTCGAGGCCCTTGCCGCGCATGAGCTTCTGGTTCTCCCGGACCCGGTCGAAGATGACGATGGTGTCGTTGATCGAGAAGCCGACGATGGTCAGGATGCCGGCGATGATGGGCAGGTTGATCTCCCGGTTCGTGAACGAGTAGAGGCTCATCGTGATGAGGACGTCCTGGGCCAGGGTGAAGATGGCCGCGACGCCGTACTCGAGCTTGAAGCGCAGGGCGATGTAGACGAGCATGCCCAGGAGGGACCAGATGGTCGCCTGGACAGCTTTGCGCCGGAGGTCGGCCCCGACCTGGGGCCCGACCGTTTCGCGGCTCAGGACGGTCAGCTTGCCGAGGTAGGTCTTTTCCTTCAGGAAGGTCTGGAGCTCCGGTTTGAGCCCGAGCCCGTCGAGGATCTGGAAATCGGTGATGATGCCCGTTTCGTTGCGATAGGAGATGATCCTCTGGGCGGCCTCCGGCCCTGAGCCCGGGAAGGCGCTCTCGAGGAGTCCGGTCAGACTCTTCTCGTCGAGGCCGTTGAGGTCGACCAGGCCTCGGGCCCGCTCGGCCGCGCCGTCGTCGCTTCGCAGGGCGGCGATGATCTTGTCGGCCAGGGCCTCGTGGGCCTCGAGCTGGCCGCGCTCCTCCGTCTTGGTGTTGACGGTCTCGACGGCCCGGATCTGGAACTCCCGGCCGGTCGCGCCCGACTTCTGCACCGTGCTCTTGCCCAGGCCGACCGTCTGGAGGAGGTCGCGGATCTGGCCTTCGGTCGCGGGGGTCTTCAGCATGACCCGGAGCAGGGTCCCTTCCCCGAAGTCGACGCCGAGCTTGAGGCCCTTGAATACGGTGATGTTCAGGACGCCGGCCAGCACGATGCCGGCCGTCACGGCCAGGGCGATATACTTATATTTCAGGAACTTGATGTTGGGGGTTTTGAAGAGTTGCATGTCAGATACTCAGTTTCTTGGCGGATTTCTTGACCGTCAGGTCGAACAGCAGATGGGAGACGAAGACGGCCGTGAACAGGTTGGCGACCAGGCTGATCGTCAGAGTCACGGCGTATCCCCGGATGGGGCCGGTGCCGAATTGGAAGAGGAAGACGGCCGAGATGATGGTCGTCAGGTTGGAGTCGAAGATGGCCGTGAAGGCCCGGGAGAAGCCCTGTGAGACGGCGCTCAGAACCCCCTTGCCCACGGCCAGCTCCTCCTTCATCCTCTCGAAGATGAGGACGTTGGCGTCGACCGCCATGCCGATGGCCAGGATAATGCCGGCGATGCCCGGCAGGGTCAGCGTGGCCTTGAAGTAGGCCAGGGCGCCGAAGAGGATGACCACGTTGAGGATGAGAGCGGCCACGGCATTGAGCCCGGACAGCTTGTAGAAGACGACCATGAAGGTCATGACGGCGAAGATGGCCACCAGCCCGGCGATGAGCCCCTGGCGGATCGAATCGGCGCCGAGGGCCGGGCCGATCGTCCGTTCCTCGAGGTAGCTGATCCCGGCCGGGAGCGCGCCGGCCTTGAGCACGACGACCAGGTCGTCGGCCTCCTGGGCCGTGAAGCGGCCCCGGATGACGCCGCCCTGGGCCCGGGAGATGCGGTCCTCGACGACCGGGGCCGATTGGACCTTCTTGTCGAGGATGATGGCGATCTGCTTGCCGATGTTCGCCCCGGTGACCTGCTCGAAGCGGGCGCCGCCGTCGGCGTTGAGCGAGAAAGCGACCGCCGGGTTGTTCCATTCGTCCTGGGTCCGGCGGATGGTCCTCAGGTCCTTGCCCGTGACCGTGGAGACTTTGTCGACGAGGTAGTAGCCGCCCTGGCCCCGCTTGGGATCGCCCTTGAGGACCTCGGCGTCGTCGGGCACCTGCCCGTTGGTCGCCTGGAGGAGCGTGGCCTCGTCGGCGGCCGGGCCGGCCTTGACCAGCTTCCACTCGAGCACGGCCGTGACCTTGATGAGCTCCTTGACGCGGTCGGGATCGTCGACGCCGGGCAGCTCGACGACGATCTTGTCGGCGCCCTGCCTCTGGATCAGCGGTTCGGCGACGCCGAAGGTGTTGATCCGGTTGTCGATCGTCTGCTTGGCCTGCTCGACGGACTGATCGCGGAGGAACTGGGTGACGAGCGGCTTGAGGGTCAGGTTGGCCCGGTCGCCCGTGAACGAGTAGTCCCAATCCCGGGTGTACTCGTCGAAGAGGTCGCGGGTCTTCGATTCCTGGTCGGCCAGGGTGCCCTGGACGGCGATCCGGCCGAGGCCTTCCTTGGTGATCTTCTGGAAGGTGATGGAGTTCTTCTTGAGGAGATCCTCGAGCCGGGCGATCTCCTGGTCCGTCTCCATGTTGATGGAATCGTCCGTGAGGACCTTGAGGACGAGGTGGATGCCGCCCTTGAGGTCGAGGCCGCGCTTGATCTTGGTGTCGTTGAACGGGTAGGACAGGAAGATCGAGCCGGCGATGACCACCAAGACCAGGGCGACCTTCCATTGCAGGTTCTTTTTCATGGGACCTTCACTCTCGCGCGGGATGCGGGGCCGGGGCCGGGGCGGGGGCGCCTCCGTCCGGGCCTCATTCGCCTTCGAGCCTGTCGGTGGCGCCGCGGATGACGCCGACGGCGCTCTTGGTGATCTTGACGTTGGTGTTGGAGGAGATCTTCAGCTCGATGAGGTCCTTCTGGACGCCCATGATCGTGCCGAAGATGCCGGCGGTGGTGATGATGCGGTCGCCGGGCTTGAGGTTTTCCACGAGGTCCAGGTGCTTCTTCTGCTTCTTCCTCTGGGGCATGATGATGAGGAGGTAGAAGATGACGAAGACGAGAACGAACGGCAAGAGGGCCCCGAGCATGTTCGGACGGGGCGCCTGTGCCGCTCCGGCCTGGAGGGCCGAGGCTGCGAATGCTCCGAAGATCATGTTATTTCTTCCTTTTGAGAGACGTTCGAGATCAAACTCTTCTTCAAGGAGACAAAAGAGTTGGATTGGATAGAATGGCGTATTTCCCTGAAGATGTCAAGGTAGAAGTGCAGGTTGTGGATGGTGTTCAGAACGGCCGACGTGATCTCGTCGCGCTCGAAAAGGTGGCGGAGGTAGGCCCGGCTGAAATGGCGGCAGGTGTAGCAGCGGCAGGCCTCGTCCAGGGGCCGTTCGTCCCGGGCGTACTTGAGGTTCTTGATGGCCACCCGTCCCCGGCTGGTGAACAGGGTGCCGTTGCGGGCGTTGCGGGTCGGCAGGACGCAGTCGAAGAGGTCTACGCCCCGGCCCACGGCCTCGACGATGTCCTCGACGTAGCCCATGCCCATGAGGTAACGGGGCCGGTCCGCGGGAAGGAGCCCGTGGCCGAGCTCGAGGGTCTCGAACAGGCTCGTCTTTGGCTCGCCGATGCCCAGCCCGCCGTAGGCGTAGCCGTCGAAGTCGTGCTCGAGAAGGCCTTCGATCGACCGCGTTCGCTCGGCGGCGTGGACGCCGCCCTGGGAGATCCCCCAGAGCTGCTGGCGGGTGTCGTAGCCGGCGAAACGGGCTTTGGAACGGCGGGCCCACAGGTCCGTCAGCCGGACCGATTCCCGCAGGGTTTCGTCCGAATACGGGTAGGGCGGGAAATGATCGAGGCACATGAGGATGTCGGTGCCCAGGCGGACCTGGAGATCGACCACATCCTCGGGCCGGAGGAGGATCTTGGTCCCGTCGAGATGGGAAGAGAAGCGGACGCCCTCGTCGCTCACGCGGACGAGGGGGGACAGGCTGTAGATCTGGAAGCCGCCGCTGTCGGTCAGGATGGGCCGGGTCCAGGAGGTGAACTTGTGGAGCCCGCCCAGGGCTTCGACGGTCTCAACCCCCGGCCGGAGGAACAGGTGATACGAGTTGACGAGAAGGATGTCCGCCCCGAGGCTCTCGACTTGGGCGTGGGTCAGCCCCTTGACCGTGCCCTGGCTGGCCACCGGCATGAAGGCCGGCGTTTCGACGGCGCCGTGGGGCGTCTCGAGGCGTCCGGTCCTGGCCGCTGAGCCGGGGTCCTGGGCGGTCACGCGGAAGGAAGCGCTCATGCGGCGAACCGGAAATAGATGACGTCGCCGTCCCGGACGACGTAGTCCTTGCCCTCGAGCCGGATCGCCCCGGCCTCCTTGGCCTGGGGGAGGGCCCCGTGCCGGAGGAGCTCCTCGGCGGAGACGACCTCGGCCCGGATGAACCCCCGGGCGATGTCGGAGTGGATGGCCGCGGCCGCCTCGGCCGCAGGGGCGTCCCGCCTCACGGTCCAAGCCCGGACCTCGTCCTTGCCGACGGTGAAGAAGGAGATGCGGTCGAGGAACGAGACCGCCTGCCGGGTGAAGAGCGGAGCGCTCATCTCGGCCAGGCCGTACTCGGCCATGAAGACCCGGCGCTCGCCTTCCTCGAGCTCGGCCAGATCGGTTTCGATGCGGCCGCAGAATGCGAGGACCCGCCGGCCCGGCCCGGACGGGGACATGGCCCCTTGGTCCGTGTCCCCGGTGGCCGGGGCGGCGAGGCCGGGGACGAGGTCCCCGGGCCGGCGGACCGCGCCGAGGTCGGTCTCGTCGATGTTGATGAAGTGGAGCAGGGGCTTGAGGGTGAGGAAGGCGAAGCTGCGGATGAGCTTCTCTTCGGGGGCGGTCATCGCGACGGCGCGGAGGTTATGCCCCGATTCGAGGGCCGGGCGCAGGCGCAGGAGAAGGTCCCGCTCCTTTTCCCCTTCCGGGTCCTTCATCTTTTTCAGGTCTTTCTCGAGCCGTTCCAGCCGGGCGTCGACGAGGACGAGGTCGGCCAGGAGGAGCTCCTCCTCCATGCTGCGGATGTCCGCCGCCGGGTCCACGCGGCCCCGGGCCGGGGGGATGTCCTCTCCGGCGAAGCCGCGGACGACGTGGACCAGGCCGTCGGCTTTGCGCAGGAGACCGAGCAACAGGCTCGTCTTGACGTCCCCGAAGGAGATGCCGACGAGGTCGGTCAGGTCGAGCGCGGCGGCGATCCTCTTTTTTTCCGGGTAGGCGGCGGCGATTCGGTCGAGCCGCGGATCGGGCAGGGGCACGGTCCGGACGTTCGGCTCCCTCTTGCCGTCGTCGTAGGCGTGGACGGCGGCGTGGGCCCCGGCCAGGAGATTGAACAGGGTCGTCTTGCCCGTTCTGGGGTAGCCGAACAGGGTCACGTTCACGCGACTAGTAAAGCCGGATTGGCCGGGGGTGTCAAGGCGACAATGTTGCCCTGAAGGGCGTTTTCCTTTATAGTATCCTCTCGCGACGTGAGAGACATGGACACTGAAAAGAAAAAACGGGACAAGAGCCTCTTCCGGGAATATTTCGAGCTCATCGCCGAGACGGCCGTCTTCGTCTTCTTCGTCATGACCTTCGTCGTCCAGGCCTTCCAGATCCCGACCGGTTCCATGGAGCCGACGCTCCTCGTCGGGGATTTCCTGCTCGTCAACAAGCTGGCCTACAACCGCCC
>JAPKZE010000284.1 GCA_026393955.1 Candidatus Aminicenantota bacterium | reverse complement strand
CCCGACCACAATCCCCTCTTCGGCTACGACGGCGCCGTCGAGAACCTCGTTCATGCGGCGGGGCTGAGCGGTCACGGCCTGATGCACGCGCCCTTCTCCGCGCTGATCGTGGCCGAGCTCGTCGGCCGCGGCGGGGACGTCGCCTCGTTCGAGCTGCCGCTCGGGCTCGGGTCCGTCGATCTCGGCCTCTACGCCCTGGGCCGGTCCTTCGACAGGTGCGAGGGCCTGGTCATCTGAGGCGCCCGGGCGAAGATCGAAGCTTCAGCCCCGAGCGGCGGCGATCAGGGCCCGGAGATTGGCCGGAGGCGTCTCGGCCGGAATGGCGCAGCCCGCGTTGAGGATGAACCCGGGGACCCCGGCGAAGACCTCGAGGAGCTCCCGGGTCTTGGCTTCGACCAGCGCCGGCGTCCCCAGGGCCAGAACGCCGCTCGGATCGATGTTGCCGATGAACACCGCCCGGCCCTTCAGGGCGTCGCGGGCGGCTCGGACGTCGGTCTTGTAGTCGAGCTCGAGGGCGTCGGCCCCGGTCGCCAGCATGGCCTCGAGGATCCGGGTCGTGTTACCGCAAATATGGAGGGCGTAAGGACGGCCGTGGGCGTGAGCCTCGTCCGCCAGCCGCTTTTCATACGGCTGGGCGAATTCCGCGTACATGGCCGGGGAGACGAGGTCCGGGCCGGCTGGGCTGTCGCCGTTCGAGACCATGTCGGCCCCGGTCCCGGCCATGAGCCGGAGGAACGCGAGCGCGGCCTCCGTGCAATAAGCCAGAAGGGCGTGGGCGTCCTCCCGGTTCGCCTCGTCGATGAGGTCCATCATCCACTCGGCCGGCCCGCGCATCATCGAGGCCAGCGAGAAGCCGGCCTGGTCGCAGTTGCCGCGCAAGTACACCTCGTCGCCGAAATAGTCCTTGAGCCGCCTCACGGCCTCGAGCCAGATCCGGATGCGGGGGTGCTTTTCGATCTCCGGCGGCGGCAGGTCCCTCACCTGCGCCAGACTGGAGAGCCGGGGCCCGGCCCAGCGGGCCGGCTGGTCCTCGGGATGATCGACCCGGACGCCCAGGGCCTCGGCCACGGTCACCGTGTCGACGTCGACCAGGATGCCGTCATAGCCGTAGTTCTCGACGGCCTGGATGAAGCTCCCGGCGATGGCCGCCGGGCTCTCGCGGAAGCGGCGCTGGGAGTGACCCGCCTCGCGCGCGGCCAAAAGGAAGTTGTGGAGCATGACCGGCACGCGGTCGGGGCGGTCGCCGGCCAGGGCGGCCCGGATGCGCTGATAACCGTTCAATCGTCGCCACCTCTCCCTCTTATACAACCCCTTTTCAGGGCGACGGTCAAGGGCCCGGGACGCCGTCGGTCCGGGGCCGGGCCATTGACAAGCCCCCGGTCCGGCGATATCTTCCTTCCGACAGGAGAAATGACGCCATGGCCATTCCCGGACTGACGATCATCGGAGAATCCATCAACGACTCCGTGCCCTCGACGAAGAAGCTCTTCGACGAGAACGACCTCCCCGGCCTGCTCGAGCTGGCCCGGAGCCAGGACGAGAAGGGCGCCGCCTGGATCGACGTCAATGTCGGCCCGCGCCAGCCCGCGTTCATGGCCGACCTCGTCCGCCGCATCCAATCCGTCACGGCCAAGCCGCTGTCGATCGACACGCCCGACCCGGCCATCGCCGAAGCGGGCCTCCGGGCCTACGACCTCGAACGGACCGGCGGCCGGAAGCCTGTCCTGAACTCCATCTCGCCGCTCCGCCTGCCGATGTTCGGCCTCACCGCCGTCCGGCCGTTCATCCCCATCCTGATGGCCTCGGAGCGCTACGAGCCCGGCGCCGGCTGCGGCAGCGCCAACCGGACGGCCGAAGAGACCCGGCAAACGGCCCGCGCCCTCCTCGAAGAGGCCCGCCGGAGCATCCCCGGCTTCACCAACGACCTGGCCATCATCGATCCCGGCATCGCACCGGTCGGCGGCGACTGCGAGGGCCAGCTCAAGCGGGTCCTCGAATCCCTGGCTCTCATGCACGCCGACCCGTTCTTCGCCGGCGTCCACATGTCGGTCGGCCTGAGCAATTTCACGGTCATGCTGCCGTCGAAGAAGAAGGACGGCACGCCGGTCAAGGGGCCGCTCGAGAGCGCCTTCCTGACCCTGGCCATGCCCCGGGGCCTGGACACGATCATCGGCTCGACCGTGCGCAAGTACGAGATCCTGCCGCCCGGCCACCCGGCCCTGGCCTGCCTCGAGGACATCCTCAAGCTCGAGGGTTTCGACACGCTCATGCGGCTGAAGGAATTCTATGGATAAGATCTTCCACGTCGAGCTCCAGACCCCCAAGCGCTCCTCCGAGGACGTCGAAAAGGACCTGCTCGTCTTCGAGGACAAGTACCGGAAGGTCGTCGAAGCGGGCTGGATCGTCTGCATCACCGACAATCCCATGGGCCTGCTGAGCTACGGGGCCATGGAGACCATCGACCTCCTCGGCCTGCCCGTCCGCCCCGAACAGCTCATGGTCCATCTCAATACGTTCCACCCGAAAAAGGAGCTCGACGAGATCCTGCCCTCGTTCGCGGCCGCGGGCGGCCGGCATCTCCTGGTCGTCT
>JAPKZE010000477.1 GCA_026393955.1 Candidatus Aminicenantota bacterium | reverse complement strand
AACCAGCCGCCCGAGATGGACCACCGCCCGGCTTTGACCAGCCGGCAGATGTCCTCGAAAAGGGCGGGGTCGAACCGCTCCGCCCACTGATAAAGGACCGCCTCGTTGTGGCAGAAGATGAGCCCGGGGTGCCCGTCGAGGATGTCGACGGCGTTCCGGAAGGTGGCCAGGGCCTCGGACGCCCCCTCGTCCCACCGCCACTGCCACACCGGGTCGAGGTGCGCGTTGCAGATCAGATGGACCGTCAGGTTGGGGACATGTACCTTTGGTACGTGTCCCCCTTCTTGGCGTTGCCAATCGCCTGGGGACACGTACCCGGGGTACACGTTCCCTTTGCGACGTCCCTGCATGTCCGTCACAGTTCATCCTTGGCGGGCAGATTCTTGTACCACGTAAAATAAAGGACGACGGCGATGGCGGCCGCGGCGCCGGCCCAGAGCCCCAGCTGCTTCCAGTTCCGCATGAACAGGTAGAACGGCAGGATGGCCAGCGAGAACTGGAAGCCGGCCGCGACGAAGCCGTTGAGGACGTCGATCTTCGGCATCTTGTCATTGGCCGGAACGAGCCCCCGCTTGACGCACTCCCTCCGGACCGGCCCCCAGAAGCCGAACGGCCGGACCTTGGCGTAGAACTTGACCAGGACCTCCATGTCCGCGGGCTTGGTCAACACGGCCATGACGATCGTCGTCACGAGGCCAAGGCCTACGTCGATGGCCAGCGAGGCTGACGCATGAAGGCCCTTGACGAAGATCAACCGCAGCGAGATCAGGACGGCCGAGACCCCCATGCTCCAGACGAAGGCCCTGGCCCCGAACCGCCAATAGTGCCAGCGCAGCGTCGCCGGCACGAGGATAACGGTGACGACGACGAAGACCATCATCTCCCAGGCCGTGACGATGTTGGTGAAGGAGAGCGAGAAGGCGAACCCGACGAGAACGGCCACGACCGAGGCGATCTGCCCCAGCCGGACGAGCTGCTTCTGGGTCAGGTTCTTAGCGATATACCGCTTGACGAAATCGTTGATGACGACGGAGCTGGTCACGTTGATCATGGCGCTGATCGTCGACATCAGGGCCGCCAGCAGCACGGCCATGAACAGTCCGCGCAGCCCGACCGGCATCTTCAAGAGGACGAGCGGCATGATCTTCTCGGCGTCGAAGCCTGCCGACGTCCCCAGGTAGAAGATGCCCAGGACCATGAACGAGACCCCCAGGACCCAGCGCAGGTTGTAGCCGACCGTCCACATCCCGGCCGCGAGCTGGGCGTCGCGAGGCGACCGCGTGGTCAGGAAGAACTGGAAGTCCCAGACGTTCGGCCCGCTGAGGAGCCGGAAGATCATCCAGAAGAAGCCCGCGGCCATGAGCGGGCCGAAGAGGCCGAAGTGCTGGTAGGCCGGCGGCGTCTCCGCCGCGAACCCCGACCACAAGGTCCAGGTCGGCTTGAGCGAGAACCAGGCCGGCGCCTTGTGAATGAACGTCATCGCGGCCGGCCTGGCGAAGACCAGGAAGGCCATGATGACCGCGCCGACGCCGATGAGCAGCGTCTGGAAGACGTCTGTCAGGATGACGCCGAAGAACCCGCCCAGGGTCACATAGACGCCGACGACGGCGAGCACGATGAGCGTCGCCTCCCAGCGCGGCAGCGGCAGGAACTCCTCGGCGAACTTGCCCGTGCCGACGCTGATGAACATCAGGTTGCAGATCATCAGGACGAGGAGGAAGATCGAGGACGCCAGGCGGGCCGCCTCGGCATCCTTGGTCGCCCCGAAGCGCGTCTCGTTCCATTCGGCGAAGGTCATGACCCCGGAACGCCGGATGTATTTCGCCTGGAAGGCCATGTAGAACGAGATCATGAACCAGCCCCAGAAGATGTGCGTCGCCCACATCGACTTGAGCCCGACGTAGAAGATGAGCCCGATCATGGACATCGTGCCGCCGATGTCGATGTAGCTCGAGCAGCCCGAGAGGCCCAGCATCCACCAGGGGATGTTCCGGTCGGCCAGATAAAAGGAGTCGAGCTTTTTCGTCGCCTGCTTGCGGACGACGACGCCGACCATGGCCACCGCGAGGAGGTAGACAGCGATGATGACAAGATCGACGGGGTGGAGGTTCATGCTCCTTGATATACCACCCCCCGCGAACGAGCGTCAAGGAAGAACAAGAGGGACGGTCGCCCCCCTGTTTTTCCGGCCGGAATCGTGCTAAAATGGCCCCTCATTAAGGATGGAGAGTTATGCCTAAGCCTACGAATAAACCGACGCGCAATCTTCTCTTCTGGCTCATCGCGGGGGGGATCCTCATCATCGGCCTGACCTACTTCAATTCCCCGGCCATGGCCAAGAAAGACGTCCCCTTCTCCCAGTTCATGTCCGACGCCGAGCAGGGCAAGGTCGAAGAGGTCACCATCCAGGACAACCAGCTCCGGGGCAAGTTCACGGACGGCCAGACCTTCAGGACCATCCTGCCCGGGGGCTACACCGACCTCATCAAGATCCTCCGGGACAGCAAGGTCAACATCATCGTCAAGGACACCTCGCGGAGCCCGCTCTTCGCCATCCTCATGAGCTGGTTCCCCATCCTCCTGCTCATCCTCTTCTGGGTCTTCTTCATGCGCCAGATGCAGGCCGGCGGGAACAAGGCCATGGCCTTCGGCAAGAGCCGGGCCAAGCTCTTCTCCGCCCAGCAGAAGAAAGTGACGTTCAAAGACGTCGCCGGGGTCGAGGAGGCCGAGTACGAGCTCGGCGAGATCATCGAGTTCCTCCGGGAGCCCCGCAAGTTCACCCGCCTCGGCGGACGCATCCCCAAGGGCGTCCTCCTCGTCGGCGCCCCCGGCACGGGCAAGACGCTCCTGGCCCGGGCCGTGGCCGGCGAAGCCGACGTGCCCTTCTACTCGATCAGCGGCTCGGACTTCGTCGAAATGTTCGTCGGCGTCGGCGCCTCGCGCGTCCGCGACCTCTTCGACCAGGGCAAGAAGCACGCCCCCTGCCTGATCTTCATCGACGAGATCGACGCCGTCGGCCGCCAGCGCGGCGCCGGCCTCGGCGGCGGCCACGACGAGCGCTAGCAGACGCTCATCCAGCTCCTCGTCGAGATGGAC
>JAPKZE010000468.1 GCA_026393955.1 Candidatus Aminicenantota bacterium | reverse complement strand
CCTGATCCCGGGTTTCCTCGGGGCCGCCGCGCCTCAGGCCGTTCCCGCGGACAAGACCAGGGGCTTCTTCCCCGTTTCCGTGTGGTATCCCGGCGGCAAAGCCCGCGCCCCGATGCTCGAGACCGTGACGCCGCAGTCCCGCGAGGTCTGGAAAAAGGACATCGACCAGATCAAGCGGCTGGGCTTCAACACCGTCCGGACCTGGATCGAGTGGACCGCCTGCGAGAAGACCGAGGGGAAATACGATTTCTCGGCGCTCGAGCTCCTGACCGACCTGGCCGGCGAGGCCGGACTCCGGGTCATCGTCCAGGTCTACATCGACTCAGCCCCGGACTGGGTCGAGGCCCGGCACCCGGATAGCAAGTTCGTCTCTTCGAACGGCGTCGCCGTGGAATCGCAGGCCGCGCCCGGCTTCTGCTTCGACCACGCCGGCGTACAGGACAAGATCCTTCGCTTCTTCAAGGCGGCAGCGCGGGCCGTCAAGGACAAGCCCGCCTTATACGGCTGGGACCTCTGGAGCGAGCCGCACATCATCAACTGGGCCGAGGTTTACTACGTCGGTGACCTCTCGAGCGTCCAGTTCTGCTACTGTCATTCGACCCAGGCCCGCTTCCGGGAATGGCTCAAGAAGAAATACGGGACGATAGACGCTCTGAACAAGGCCTGGTACCGCACGCTCCGGGCCTGGGAGGAGGTCGAGCCGCCGCGCTACGGGACCATCCTGACCTTCACCGACTACATCGACTGGAAGGAATTCATCTCCGACAAACTGGCCGAGGACCTGGCCCTCAAGGCCGCGGCTGTTAAGTCCGTCCTGCCGGACACGGTCGTCACCAGCCACTCCGCCGGGCCGGGCATCTTCACCCGGCCGGATTGGTCGGGGACGCCCGACGACCGCAAGATGTCCGACAGCGTCGATTTCTACGGCGCCTCGATCTACCCCAAGCACGCCTGGACGGTCAAGCCCTGGTCGGCTACCTACCGGTCCTCGGGCCTCGACTTCGTCCGCTCCATGGGCATCGGCAACGGCGGCTTCTATATCGGCGAGCTCCAGGCCGGTTACGGCGTCTTCGGCATGAAGATAAGCACCCCGGTCGTCGGCGCGGACATACGCGACTGGATGTGGAGTACGGTCGCCTACGGCGCGCGGGCCGTCAACATCTACGCCTATTACCCCATGAGCACGGGCTACGAGGCCGGCGGCTACGGACTGGTCGAGCTCGACGGCAAGGTCACCGAGCGGGCCGAGGCCGGCGGCCGGGTCGCCCGGGTCATCACCGCCAACAAGGATCTCTTTCTCAAGGCCCTCCCGGCGCGGGCGGAGATCGCCATCCTCTATAATCCCCTGTCGCACATGGTCGGCGGCCAGCAGTCCTTCACCGTGGAAGGACAGACGGTCGGCGTCAATAATCTGAGCGAGTCGCTCCAGGGCGTCCACCGGGCCTTCTTCGAACGCAACATCCCGGTCGACTTCCTCCACGTCCGGGACCTCGGAACAGCGCGGGCAGCCGGCTACAAGCTCATCATCGCTCCTTACCCGGTCATGATGTCCCAGCCCCACGTCAAAGCCCTGGCCGATTATGTCCGCGATGGCGGGACGCTCCTGACGGAAGACCGCTGCGGCTGGGTGGACGAGAAGGGCTTTTCGAGCCCGGTCATCCCCGGCGGCGGGCTCCATGAAGTCCTCGGCTGCCGGGAGATCGAAATCATGCCGCTCGCCAAGACGGGCGTCATCGAGATCAAGGTCGCCGACGAGGCTTTTCCCCTGCTCAAGCCCGGCGACAAGCTCGACAGCCTCTTTTTTGAAGAGAGCCTGGACGTCTTTGGCAAGGCGAGCCGGGTCGTGGCGACATTCCCGGACGGGCGTCCGGCCGTCGTCGCCTCGTCCCACGGCAAGGGCCGGGCCATCATCGTCGGGTCCTTCCTCGGCTCGGCCTATCATCATTTCAAGAATCCCAACAACGGAAAATTCTTCGCCGGCCTCGCGGATTGGCTGAAAATCACGCCGCCGGTCCGCGTGACCGCGTCCGCTCCCGACGCCGTGCTCGAGGGGCGGCTTCTCCAAGGCGACGGTTACGCGGTTCTTTTCGGGTTCAACCGGGGAGACAAGGCGGTCACGGCTAAGTTCGCCGTCCTGACGGATGCCGCCCGCGCCGCCGCGGCCAACCTGGAAACGGGCGAGGCCGTGACGGTCGTCAGGGACGGCGACCGGGCGGTCGTCGAGAAGGCCCTCAAACCCGGTGAGGTCTGGGTCGTCCGCATCGACGGACGTTGAGCGTCCAGGGACATGATAGAATCGAGCGAGGCTTTGAAAGAAAGGGGACACGTACCCGAGGTACATGTCCCCATCAGGACACCCGGCCGGTGTGGCTTGTCATGAAAGAAGCAACCGCGGGTGCGAAGAAAACCATGATGGAATTATGCGGCGCGATCGACGTCGGCGGGACGAAGATCGCTTCGGCCCTGTTCACCCGGGCGGGGGAGATCTCGGCCAAAGAGAAGACCCCCATCGACAAGTCCGGCGGGGATGCCGCGGCCGTGCAGGTCAGGGACAAGATCGGAGCGCTCGAGGGCGCCGCCCGAGCGGCCGGCGACCGTCTCGCCGCCGTCGGGATCTCGGTCCCCGGCATCGTCTACTCCGCGAGCGGCAGGGTTTGGGCCCCGAACATTCCCGGCTGGGACCAGTATCCGCTATTAGAAAGAATAAGGGGACATGTACCTCGGGTACGTGTCCCCGATAAAAGAGAAGGGGGACACGTACCCGAGGTACATGTCCCCATTGTTCTAGAAAGCGACCGGAGCGCCTATGTCGCCGGTGAGGCCTGGCGCGGGTCGGCCGCGGGGGCCCGCGACGCGGTCTTCCTGGCCGTCGGGACGGGGATCGGCGCGGGGATCATCTCCGGCGGCCGCATCCTCCACGGACACGAGGACATCGCCGGCGCGATCGGCTGGTTCGGTCTCAATCCTGCCTTCAAGCCGGAGTACGCGTCCATGGGATGCTTTGAGGCTGAGGCCTCCGGCAATTCGGTGGCCCGGAAGGCGCGCGAGCTCCTGGAGCGGGGGAGGGCGTCGTCGATGACCGCTCTCGCCGGGGGCCGCATCGAACGCGTGACCGCCGAGATCGTGGCCGAGGCGGCCCGGAACAAGGACCCCCTGGCCCTGGAGATCGTCGCCGAGACCGTGACCTACCTGGCCATGGGCATCGCCAA
>JAPKZE010000393.1 GCA_026393955.1 Candidatus Aminicenantota bacterium | reverse complement strand
AATCCCGAGACCATCTCGAGCAGCGTGATCTCGAAGGTCCCCAGGCTGAGCGACAGGTACGGATAGACGGGCGAGGTGACGCCGAAGCGGCGGCAGTAGTCGACCCCGACCTGCGGCGAGATGAAATCGAGCAGCTTGGCCGTGACGACGTTCCGGGACTGCTCGAGGCCGGCCCGGACGGTGACGGCGCCCTTGTACCTCCGGTCGTAGTTCTTGGGTGACCAGGGCTCGTTGTTCCAGCGGTCGATGAAGGTCACGGGTTCGTCGGCGATGACGCTGGCCGGGGTGAAGCCGTGCTCCAGGGCGGCCGTGTAAAGGAACGGCTTGATGGCCGAGCCCGTCTGCCGGGGGGCCTGGACGGCCCGGTTGAACTGGCTGTCCCGGAAGGAATAGCCGCCGACGAGGGCCCGGACCTGGCCCGTCCGCGGGTCGAGGGCGATGAAGGCGCCGTTCCGGACCGGTTTCTGGTCGAGCGAAACAACGGCCTCGTTGGCCGCGGCGTCGAAGGAGGCGACCTTGACCTGAATGACGTCGCCCTTCTTGATCAGCGCGTCGAGCCGGGCGGCCTTGGTCCAGCCGATGTCCTTGCCGGTCATCCGGCCGACGGCGTTCTTGAGCCGGACCGAGGCCTCGCTGCGCGAGACCGCCAGGACGATGGCGTCGTAGATCCCGCCGGGCTCGATGGACTGATTCTCCCAGCTCAGGAGCCACTGGTCTTCGAGGACCGCCTTGGGGGAGGCGACGAGACCTTTCAAGGCCTCGGGGCCGGAGACGAGGAGGTTCGGCTTGTCGGCCCTCCAGCCGTTCAGCCTGTTCTCGGTCGACCGCAGGCCCGACTGCAGGGCCCGCTCGGCGTAGCGCTGGAGGGTCGGATCGAGGGTGGTGAAGACCTTGAGCCCGGCCCGGTAGAGGCCGTCATAGCCGTACGTCTTTTCGAGATAGCGGCGGACCTCTTCGAAGAAGTAGGCGCCGAATTCCGCGCTCGTCCGCCGCAGGGGCAGGACGATCATGGGCTTTTCTTTGGCCGCCTCGCCCTCGGCCCGGGTCAGGTAGCCCTCGGCGACCAACCGGTTGAGGACGTGGTTGCGCCGGTTGAGGGTCCCGGTCCTGTTCGAGTAGGGCGAATAGACGGACGGCCCCCGAAAGATCCCGGCGATCATGGCCGCCTCTTCGAGGTCGAGCGCGCCGACGTCCTTGCCGAAAAAGAGATTGGCCGCGGACTGGACGCCAAAGACGCCGTGGCCGAGGAAGAAGTGGTTGCAGTAGAGCTCGAGGATCTTCTCTTTGGGGTAGAGCTTCTCGATCTCCCGCGACAGGTAGAGCTCCTTGAGCTTGCGCCGGAGGCTGACCTCCCGGTGCAGGAAGAGCGATCGGGCCAGCTGCTGGGTGATCGTGCTGCCGCCCTCGGGACGCCGGCCGCCGAGGACATGGAAGACGTCGGCCACGACGGCCCGCAGGATGCCGCGCAGGTCGACGCCGCCGTGGCGGAAGAAGCTCGGGTCCTCGGTGGCGACGATGGCGTCGACGAGGGTCTTGGGGATCTTGTCGTAGCCGATCTCGACCCGCCGCTCCTCGGCGAACTCCTTGATGGGCTGGCCGTCGGCGGCGTAGACCGTGGTGATGAGCTTGGGCCGGAAGGTGTCGATGTCGGCGACCTGGGGCAGATTGTCTTTGATGGCGACATAGGCGCCGACGAGGGCGCCCAAGCCGACGGCCAGGCCGGCCAGGACGAGGAAGAAAAGGGCGCGGAGGATCGTGCCCTTCTTGAATTTTTTGATCTTGAATTTAAGGTCGGGGATCTTCATGGCGATAATAAGCCATCATAGCAAATCGTCCTCTGAATGACAAAAGGGACTTACCCCTCTCAGAGGAGGGGCTCGACGCGGCTCCAGATGGCCCGGCCGACGGCCCGCTGGTCGCCGCGGCCGTCGATGTGGACGAAGCGGGGGCCGGAGAAGCTGCGGAAGATGCGGGCGACACGGACGAGATAATCCTCGCGTTCGAAGAGCTCGTCGCGGGTCTTCCGGCCGGCGATGCGGCCCAGGCCCGCCGCCGCGTCGACATCGAGAATGACGACCAGGTCGGGCCGGACAGCGAAGGCCTCGTTGATGCGGCGGATGCGTCCCGTGTCGAGGCCCTTGGCCCCCTGGTAGGCAATGGTCGAGAAGTAATAGCGGTCGAGGACGACGACCTTGCCGGCGGCCAGGGCGGGCTTGAGGTTCAGGGCCACGTTCTCGCGCCGGTCCTTGACGAAAAGGTCCAGCTGCTCTTCCGGCGTCAGCGAATCGGCCCGGACCGCCAGCCGCTTGATCTCCCGGCCCCAGCGTCCCCGGGTCGGCTCGCGGAAGAAGGCGGCCTTTCGGCCGCGGCGGCGGAGGCGCCGGAGAAGGGCCCGGGCCTGGGTCGTCTTGCCCGAGCCGTCGATGCCCTCGAGGACGATGAGGAGGCCGCGCCGGCGCTTGGTGGGCATGGGAAGTCATCATAGATCGGATCTCGGATGGGGTCAAACCTTCAACCCCATCTTCAAGCTGCAACCTTCCCCGGGAAGGCGGCGTTTTAGACGGGTCGGTCAAATTGTATTTTGAGGCCTGATATGGTATTTTTGGAGAGTCGATCTCGGAGGATTCCCATGAAAAAATACGCTTGGATCGCCGTCTCGAGCTTTACCCTGGGCCTGCTCCTGGCAGGCTACGTTTTCCTCTATCGCACCGAAAAGGCCCCGGCTCCGCCGGACGTCTTCGCCCAGGCGGCCTCCCCCGCCCCGGCCGCGGTCTCCAACCTCTTCGGTTCCTCTCTGCCCCAGGAAAAAACCACCCTGGACTTCGTCGCCATCGCCGAGAAGATGGGCCCGGCCGTGGTCCGCATCGAGGCCGAGCGGCGGGTGTCTTCCCGGTCCCAAGGCTTCGGGGACGAATGGCCCTTCGGTGACGATTTCTTCAACCGCATGTTCCCCCAGCCCCGCCAGAAACAGCCCGAATCCAACACCGTTCCGGTCGGCGGTACGGGCTTCTTCATCAGCGCCGACGGCTATATCCTGACCAACAACCACATGGTCGAGAAGGACGTGACCGTCCGGGTCACGGTCACGACCACCGCCGGCGTCGACTACGACGCCAAGATCGTCGGAGCGGACCCGGGCACCGATCTGGCCCTGCTCAAGATCGAGGCCAAGGGCATGCCCTTCGCCGAGCTCGGCGATTCCTCCCTGGTCAAGGTCGGCGAGTGGGTGCTGGCCATCGGCAATCCCCTGGGCATGGACAACACCGTCACGGCCGGCATCGTCAGCTACAAGGGCCGGTCCATCGACACCCAGAGCTACCAGGACTTCATCCAGACCGACGCGGCCATCAACCGCGGCAACAGCGGCGGGCCCCTCATCAACATGAAGGGCGAGGTCATCGGCATCAATTCCAGCATCCTGACCTCGGGCTTCGGCGGCGAGAGCGGCAATATCGGCATCGGCTTCGCCATCCCGTCCAATATCGCCAAGAAGGTCGTCGTCCAGCTCAAGGAGAAGGGCCGGGTCATCCGCGGCCGCCTCGGCGTCCAGATCCGGGACCTCACGGACGGCATGGTCAAGCAGTGGAACCTCAAATCCAAGGACGGGGCCGTCGTCATCTCCGTCGAGTCCGGCTCCCCGGCCGAAAAGGCGAAGATGAAGCAGTACGACGTCATCGAACAGGTCAACGGCGAGCCGGTCAAGAGCGGCGACGATCTGCGCTTCAAGATCGCCGACGTCCAGCCCGGCAACAAGGTCGACCTGGTCGTCGTCCGCGACGGCAAGGAGATGAAGCTCGCCGCCGTCGTCGACGAGCTCGAGCCCGAGCCAGAGAAGGGGCAGATCGCCAGTCCCGAAAAGGACATCGGCGTCTCCATCGTTGCCCTGACGGCCGCCTCGGCCCGGCGCTACGGCCTCCGGACGACCGAAGGCCTGCTCATCACCGAGGTCCGCCGGGGCAGCGAGGCCGACCGCGAGAACCTCCAGGCCGGCATGATCATCCTCGAGGTCAACCGCAGGAAGGTGGCCACGGTCCGGGACTTCGACGACATCCTCAAGAAGACGGCCGCCGGCGACGAGGTCATCCTGCTCGTCCGCCAGGAGGCCGACGGCAACTCCCAGGACTTCATCGCCACCGTCAAAGTCCGCTGATGCGGTTCGCCAAGGTCCACGGGCTCGGCAACGACTTCCTGTTCGCGGCCCCCGGCGGGGGGCCATCCCCGGCCGAGGCCGGGGACCTGGCCCGGCGCCTCTGCGACCGTCACACCGGGGTCGGGGCCGACGGCTTCATCCTGCTGAGCCTGGATAACGGCTTCCGGATCTTCAACGCCGACGGCAGCGAAGCGGAGATCTCGGGCAACGGCTTGCGCTGCGCCGCAGCCTATCTCGCCTGGAGCGGCGCCGTGAAGTCGCCGAAGGTCCTCTTCCGCACGGCCGCGGGCGACCGCCCCTCCGAGATCCTGTCCTCCCGCGGCGCGCTCTATGAAGTCCGCATCGGCTTGGGCGAGCCCCGTCTGGCCGCCCCCGATATCCCTTTCGACGACGGCCGGACCTCCGGGCCGCTCATCGATCATCCCCTTACCGTCGCCGGCCGGACCTTCCCCGTCACCTGCGTCTCCATGGGCAATCCCCACTGCAGCCTCTTCTTCGACGCCCTCCCCGACCGCTCCGAGTGGCACCGGATCGGGGCCGCCCTCGAAACCCACGCCGTCTTCCCCCACCGGACCAACGTCGAGTTCGTCCGGGTCCTGTCGCGCCGCGAGATCGAGGTCCGTTTCTGGGAGCGCGGCGTCGGCGAGACCCTCGCCTCGGGCACCGGCTCGGCCGGCGCGTCCGTCGCCGCCATGCTCAAAGGCCTCGTCGACCGGGACATCACCGTGCGCACCGAGATCGGGAGCCTGCGGGTCGAGTGGCCCGAGGGCGGCGCGGTCCTCCAGACGGGTCCGGCCGAAGTCGTTTTTTCCGGCGATTATCCAGCGGAATGAGCGGCGGGCGCCGCTCCCTTCATCCCGAGAAGTGCTCGAACCCCCCGGCGCGCAGAGTTCTTTTCCTCTTGCCGGGTCCGACCAGGCGGACGCTCCGGCCGGCGATGACGACGCCGATCCGGGTCAGCCGGTGCCGGGAGGCCAGGGCCTCGACCGCGGCGATCTTGGCCGGCCGGACGGTGAACAACAGCTCGTAATCCTCTCCCCCGTTCAGGGCCATGTCCAGGGGGTCCCTGGCGAACCGCCTCAACGCCTCCGAGATCGGGATGCGGGCCGCCTCGATCTCGGCGCCCACTCCGCTCTCCGCGCAGATATGGGCCAGGTCGACCGAAAGGCCGTCCGACAGGTCGATCATGGCCGAGGCGAGCTTGCGGCGGCCGAGCAGGGCCCCGAGCGCGAGGCGCGGCGCCGGGTCCAGGAAGGCGTCGAGAAGGGGCTGGACCGGCTTGACGACACCGTGGATGCCGCCCTTATCGAGCAGACGGAGGCCGCCGGCCGCGTCGCCGAGCGTCCCCGAAACGAAGATCCCGTCGCCGGGCTTGGCCCCGTTCCTGACGACGGGCGGTCCGACGTCGCCCGTGACCGTCACCGCGATCATGATCTCGTCGGCCTGGGACAGGTCGCCGCCGACGAGGACCACGCCCGCGTCGCGGGCCGCGCTGCGGAAGCCGGCCATGAACAGGCGGAGCCAGCGCTCCTCGATGT
>JAPKZE010000436.1 GCA_026393955.1 Candidatus Aminicenantota bacterium | reverse complement strand
TCAGCGATTTCTTCTGGGGCTCGTTCCTCGAGCGCTGGCGCCGGGAGCTGGACCTCCCCGCCGGGACCGACATCTACAAGTACTACGATCTCGACTGGACGGTCACGGTGCCCAACATGGACCCCCATATCCGGGCCTTCGAGACGCTCGAAGAGACCGCCGAGCACGTCGTCGTCCGGACGGGATTCGAGGCCGTGATCCGGAAGAACTTCACCGACCCGATGCCGGCCTTCCTGACCTTCGACACCGACACGATCGAGAAGATGGCGGCCTTCCGGTTCGACGATCCCCGGGATGACCGCCGCTACTTCGCCGCGGGAGACAACCAGATCGCCGGGGTGGGGGACGGCTTCGCCCGGAATTCCCCGCCCTGGGTCGAGACGGTCCGTGCGCTCCACCCCGTGATCCCCGTCTACGGCAGCGTCTGCGAGGCCCAGGAGATGCTGTGGCGCATCATTGGCCTCCAGAATGTCATGCTCTGGATCGGCCTCTATCCCGACGAGGTCGGGCGCTTCGTCGAGCGGTTGGGCGAGTTCGCTCTGGGGATCACGAAGGCCCAGATCAAGGCCGCCGGCGGGCTCCTCGACGGCATGGTCGTCTGGGGGGACGTGGCCTACCGCAAGAACCTCTTCTTTTCCCCGGACTATTGGCGGAAATACTACAAGCCCGTGGTCAAAGCCATCGTGGACGAATGCCATGCCAATGGCCTGCCGGTGATCTACCACGGCTGCGGCAATGTTCGCTCGATCTTCGGCGATTTCATCGAATGCGGCGTCGACGCCTATAATCCTCTCGAAGCCAAGGCCGGGCTGGACGTCGTAGACTTGCGGCGGCAGTACGGCCACAAGATCGCTTTTTGCGGCAACATGGACGTCCTGACCTGGGCCCAGGCCTCGGAGGAGGAGCTCCGGCGCGTCGTCCTGACGAAGCTCAACGCGGCCAAAGGCGGGGGACTTATCTTCCAGTCCGACCACTCCGTGCCCGGGAACGTGTCGGCCCGGAATTACGAATTCGTCATCAACCTCGTCCGGGAATATGGGAAATATCCGCTCCGGCTCGGAGAGTTCGACCTGCCGGACATCGCCTGACGCCGGCCTTCACCGCCCCTTTCAGGAGGCCGTTGACCACCCGCCCATTCGGTGCTATCTTTCCTCCAACAATCGTTAGGGAGACGAGGCCATGAAGTGTCTTCGGTGCGATTCCGAGAATAACGACGCCTCCCGCTTCTGCGGCAGCTGCGCGGCGCCGCTGGGCGCCGGGGCGGGTTCGGAAGCGGTCTCCCTGACCAAGACGCTCGAGACACCCGTTCAGGTCATGAAGCCCGGGACCGTCATCGCCGGCAAGTACAAGATCCTCGAGGAGCTCGGCCACGGCGGGATGGGCGTCGTCTACAAGGCCGAGGACACCCGGCTCCAGCGGACGGTGGCCCTGAAGTTCCTGCCGCCGGAGCTGACCCACATTCCCGAGATCAGGGACCGGTTCCGGCAAGAGGCAAAAGCGGCCGCGGCCCTCGACCATCCCAACATCTGCACGGTCTACGACTTCGACCAGGCCGAGGACAGGGCCTTCATCTCCATGGCCTATATCGAAGGCCAGAGCCTGAGGAAGCGGATCGACTCGGGCCCGCTCGAGCTCGAAGAGGCCCTGAAGATCGCGGCTCAAGTCGCCGAGGGGCTCCAGGAAGCCCACGGCAAAGGGATCGTCCACCGGGACATCAAGAGCGCCAATCTCATGGTCACGCCGAAGGGTCAGGCCAAGGTCATGGACTTCGGGCTGGCCAGGGTCGCGGGAGCCTCGCTGGTCACTCAGGAAGGGACGACCATGGGGACGGTGAGCTACATGTCTCCCGAGCAGGCCCGGGGGGAGAAGGTGGATCACCGGACGGACATCTGGTCGTTCGGGGTGGTCCTCTACGAGATGCTCAGCGGCGAGCTGCCGTTCAAAGGAGAACAGTCCCAGGCCATCGTTTATTCTATCTTAAAGGAGAAACCCAAACCCCTCACAGGCTTGAGGCCCGGTCTTCCTCCGGCGATCGAGCAGGTGGTATTGAAAGCCCTGGAGAAGGAACCGGACAAGAGATACCAGAGCTTCGAGGACATGCTCGACGATCTCAAGGGCATCACCGCGGGGATCGTTCCGGACGAGATCCAGGCGCGGCTGAGGCGAGCGAGGATCGTACGGCGAAGGCGGGTCCTCCTCTACGCCGGCGCCGCGGCTGTGGTCATCGTCGCCGTTCTCGCTCTCCTCGTCCTCGCCCGCCGGGCCGAAGTCCTCAAGCCGCTCAAGGCCGTGGCCCAGACCTCCGAGCCCGAGAAGTCCATCGCCGTGCTCCCGTTCATCAACGACAGCCCCGACCAGGAGAACACCTACTTCATCAACGGGGTGATGGAGGAGATCCTGGGCAACCTCCAGAAGATCAAGGCGCTCCGGGTCATCTCGCGCACGTCGGTCGAACGCTACCGGGAAAGGAAGAAGTCCGTCCGCCAGATCGCCAAGGAGTTGGGCGTGAACTACATCGTGGAGGGCAGCGCGCAGAAATACGGCAACGCCTTTCGCCTGAGGGCCCAGCTGATCATGGCCGAGCATGAGACCCATCTCTGGGGGGAGTCGTTCCAGCAAAAGATCACCGACGTGGAGGATCTCTTCAATATCCAGATCAGGATCGCCAAATCCATCGCGGAAGAGCTCAAAGCGGTCATATCCCCGGAAGAGAAAAAGCTCATCGAAAAAATACCGACCGCGGATCTTGAAGTCTATGATCAATATCTGAAAGCCCGCTCTTATTGGAGTGATTTTACGAGGGAATCGTTATACGAAGCCATAGACTATCTGAACAGCGCCATTGAGAAGAACCCCGACTGGGCACCTCTCTATGCTGGTCTGGCCGAGGTCTGGATATGGATCCAACAGGCGGGGTGGGAGCCCCCTTCCGTC
>JAPKZE010000052.1 GCA_026393955.1 Candidatus Aminicenantota bacterium | reverse complement strand
AGCTCGAGGCCCTGGAGATCAAGCTCGACGTGAGGTACCTCCGCAGGCCGGAGGACGGCCGCGCGGTCCGCGTTCCGTTCCTGAAATTCCTCGCTTACACCATGGACTTTCCCGACCCGGAGAACATCATCATCCCCCTCTATTACTCGGGCTCTCCGGCCAACGCCCTGAGCGCCCGGTACGATAATCCGCGCCTGGACGGCCTGCTCGAACAGGCCGCGGCCGAAACGAGCTGGGAGCGCCGGACCGGGCTCTTCCGGGAGATGGAAAAGATGCTCGCCGAAGACGTGCCGGCCGTGCCGCTCTTTTCCGAGCGGATCCGCATCGCCCTCCAGCCCGAGGTCCGGGGCTTCGAGCTCCCGGCCCAGGGATTCATCTTCCTCAACGTCAGGGACATCTGGCTGGGAATGGAGAGGGACCGGTGAAGCTGAAGATCTCGATCTACACGCGCCTCGTCTTCTGGATCACCCTGCTCATCTGCCTGCTCTTCGGCGCGGTCCTGTTCGTCATCCAGATCCGCGAAGCCCGGATCCTGCGGGACGAGACGGAGGCGCGGGCCCTTCTCCAGGCCCGGTACATGGCCGACGCCAACCTCCAAAACCTGTCGCGCCAGGATTGGCAGGCGGTCCAGAAATACGTCGACGGCCACATCGCCGGGGACCTCATCTACATCGTCGTCTACGACCGGGCGGGCCAGCCCGCGGTCTGGAACACCCTGGTCCGATCGCACGACGAGCTCGCCTCCGGCAGCCTGCTCGGCGACGCCATGACCCCGGAGGAGACCGCTTCGGAGACCAAGACTCTGGTCCTCGGGGGGGAAACGCTCCGAGTGCTCGAGGTCGAAGCGCCCTCCTTCGCCCAGGCGGCCGGCCGCTGGGGCTCGGTCAAGATCGGCCTGTCGCTCGAGCCGATGTACGCCCGGCTGCGGGAGATCCAGAAGGTCCTCCTGCTCATCGGCGTCGGCGGCTTCCTCCTCGGCATCGCCGGAGCGGCCTTCCTGGCCCGGCGCATCACCCGGCCCCTCCACCGCCTCGTCGACGGCACGGTCCGGATCGCCAACGGCGATTTCTCGCAGGCCATCGTCAATACCTCGCGGGACGAGGTCGGCGACCTGGCCCGGAGCTTCAGCGAGATGACGGCCCAGCTGCTGCAGGCCCGGCAGCGGATGGAGGAGGCCAACCGCTGCCTCGTCCAGCACGAGAAGCTGGCCTCGATCGGGCGCATGGCGGCCACGATCGCCCACGAGATCCGCAACCCCCTGACCTCGGTCAAGCTGAACATCCAGAAGGTGGCCGAGGAGGAGAGCTTTGCCGAGACCGTCAAGGCCCACCTCGGGCTCTCGCTCGAGGGCATCGACCAGATCGAGCGGTTCATCAAGGAGCTCCTCAACTTCACCCGGGTCCAGGAGCTCCTCCTGGAGCGCTGGCCGGTCGGCCAGATCGTCGAGGAATCGCTCAAGATGATCCGGGGCACCCTGGACCAGAAGAAGATCGCCGTCGAGAAGGCCTGCGCCGCGGACCTGCCCCCCGTCCTGGCCGACGCCGACAAGCTGCGCCAGGTCTTCCTCAACGTCCTTCGCAACGCCCACGAGGCCCTCGACGCAGGCGGGAAGATCACTATCGGCTGCGACACGGTCGCCGAGGGCGGGCGGACCATGGTCCGGGTGCGGATCGCCGACAACGGGCCCGGCATCAAGGACAAGGACCGGCCCAACATCTTCGAGCCGTTCTACACGACCAAGCCCTCCGGCTTCGGGCTCGGCCTGGCCAACGCCCGCAAGATCGTCGAGCAGCACAACGGGACGATCGGCGTCGGCAAGAAGCGGGGGCGGGGCTCGGCGTTCGTGATCCTCATCCCGGCCGAGGAGGCGAAATGAGATCCATCCTGATCATCGAGGACGATCCTCTCGTCCGCAAGACCCTGGCCTCCCAGCTGGCCAAGAAGGGCTTCGAGATCACCGTGGCCGAGACCGGCGAGTCCGGGGTGCGGGCCTTCGGCGAAGCCCCTCCGGACCTGGTGCTTCTCGACGTCCGGCTGCCCGACATCGACGGTCTGGAAGTGCTGCGGCGGATCAAGGAGCGCAACCGCCGGGCCGTCATCCTGATCATGACGGCCTTCGACGACATGAAGACGACCGTCGAGGCCATCAAGCTCGGGGCCTATGAGTACCTGGTCAAGCCGCTCAACATGACCGAGCTCGACCTGGCCATCGACAAGGCCTTCCAGATGCGGGCCCTCGAGGAGAAGGTCAGCTACCTCGTCGAGGAGAAGAAGAAGGAATACACGATCGACAACATCATCGGCCACTCGGCCGGGATCCGGAGCGTGTTCAAGCTCATCGGCTCCGTGGCCAACACCCGGGCCAACATCCTCATCCAGGGCGAGAGCGGCACGGGCAAGGAGCTGGTGGCCAAGGCCATCCATTACAACAGCCCCTACCGGGACGAGCCCTTCATCGTCATCAACTGCTCGGCCATCCAGGACACCCTGCTTGAGAGTGAGCTCTTCGGCCACGTCAAGGGCGCCTTCACCGATGCCGTCAGCGAGACCAAGGGCAAGTTCGAGATCGCCGGCAAGGGCACCCTCTTCCTCGACGAGGTCGGGGACGTCTCGCCCAACCTCCAGAGCAAGCTCCTGCGGGTCATCGAGTCGCGGGACTTCATGAAGGTCGGCGGGGAGAAGGTGCTCAAGACCGAGGCCCGCATCATCGCTGCCACCAACCAGAACCTGAAGGCCCTGATCGATAAGGGCAGGTTCCGCGAGGACCTCTTCTACCGGCTCAAGGTCGTCGAGATCACCCTGCCGGCGCTGCGGGAGCGGCGCGAGGACATCCCCGACATGGTCGACTATCTGCTGGAAAAGATCAACCGGGACCTGCGCCGCCACGTCCGCAAGGTCCCGCCGGAGGTCATGAAGACGCTCATCGACCTGCCCTGGCGAGGCAACGTCCGTGAGCTCGAGAACGCCTTGACCCGGGCCGTCATCCTGGCCAAGGGCGACGTCGTTCTCAAGGAGAACCTGCCCCTGGAGCCGGACGAGAGGAAGGCCTTCTCCGACGAGCTCGTGCCCCTCGAAGAGGTCGAGAAGAAGTACATCCAGCACGTGCTGAGCGCCGTCCGGGGGAGCAAGACCCGGGCCAGCCAGATCCTCCAGATCAGCCGGCCGACCCTGGACAAGAAGATCAAAGAATTCGGGCTCGATCTGGGCGAGACGTAAAAGAATTTGCCACGGCCGGCGGGCCGGCCCGCCGCGAGCCCCGTTCTCCCCGAGAAAAATCTGCCCGGAGTTGGCACAAAACGTGCAATTTACGGTGATGGCTGCGAGGAAGAAGCCATCCGATGAACATGAAGAAGATCGTCCTGGTCGATGACGACGAAACCGTCCGCAAGACCTTCACCCTGCTTCTCGAGAAGAAGTACCGGGTCGTTTCCCTCAAGGACCCGCGGCAGGCCCTGAGCCAGCTCAAGGACGGGCGGGCCGATCTGGTCATCGCCGACTACAAGCTGCCCCATTTCACCGGCATGGAGCTCATCAAGAGGCTCCGGGAGAACGGCTACGAGGGCGAGGCCATGCTCATCACGGCCCATCCCGACGATGTCCGGATCCAGGACATGGGCCGCTACGCC
>JAPKZE010000208.1 GCA_026393955.1 Candidatus Aminicenantota bacterium | reverse complement strand
CTTCTTCGGCTCTTCCGGTTTGACCGCCGCGTCCTTGGTGGCTGGCTTATCCTTTTCGGCCTTGGCCTTGTCCTCCTTGGCCTTGTCCTCCTGCTCCTTGACGAGGGCCAATTCCTCCTTGGACAGGCGGAACCGGTCGTAGGCGGCCCGGGTGAAGAACATGCCGAAGACATCGAACTCCCTGGACGAGCCGTCGGTATTGACGGCGCCCTCCCGGGGATTGGCGTAGGTCATCATGGTCCCGTCCAGCCCCCAACGAGGCAGGAAGACACCGAAACCGTTCTTGGTCAGGTCGACGACCTTGCCCTTGCCGTCGCTCGAGACGAGCCCGACCTGGGGGGAGAACAGGCGGACGAAGGCGAACTGGACCAGGAACCACTTGCCGTCGGGGCTCCACCGGTAGGTCTGGTCGCCGTCGGAGTAGGAGTAGTTATAGTCGGCGGGCAGGATCTTGCGGGTCTCTTTGGAAGCCAGGTTGACGACCTTCAGGACGACGCGGTCCTCCAGGTAAGCCACCTCCTTGCCGTCGGGCGAGAATTCCGGCTGGAATTCCTCGGCCGCGGTGGCCACGACCGGCTCTTCCTTGAGGACGGTCGAGGCGAAGAAATAGGGCTCTTCCTTGCGCACGATCGAGGCCGTGTAGACGTTCCAGTTGTTCTCGCGCTCGGCGGCATAGACGAGGGTCCGGCCGTCGGGGCTGAAGCTGACGCTGCGCTCCTGTCCCGGTGTATTCGTGACGCGCTTGGTCAGGCCGCCCTCCACGCTGCCGACGAAGATCTCGCCGCGGAAAACGTAGGCCATCTCCTTGCCGTTGGGCGAGAGCCGCATCTCGGTGATGCCGCCGCTCGTGGGCACCGTCCGTTCGAGCACCTGGCGCCCGTCCTCGGCAATGCGGATCTCGACCTTCTTGGGGGCCGCCGAGCCGGCCATGGTATAGATCTCGCCGTCATAGCCGAAGCAGAAGAGCCCGTTCTTGGCCCGGGTCAGGAAGCGGACCGGGTTCTTAGCGAACGTGGTCAGGGGCGTCGAGACCGCAGGCTTGCTGACCGAGCTCTTATAGACGTTGAAGGAGCCGCTCTGCTCGCTCAGGTAATAGAAATCGTCGCCGTTCGCATCGAAGACGGGATTGCGGTCTTCGCCCTTGAACGTCGTCAGCTGGGTGTTCTTCTTCGCTTTCAGGTCGTAGACCCAGATGTCTCGGGTCACGGCCGAGGTGTGGTGTTTGCGCCACTCGCTTTCGTAGCCCTTCTGGTCGTGGTAGAGGATCTTGGTCCCGGCGGGATCGACCGTGGCCGCGATGGCCGGCTGGGTCAGGACGAGGGCGGCCTCTCCCCCGGTCACCGGAACGCTGTAGAGCTCGGAGAAGAGACCCATGGGGTACTGGACGTTGGCCGCCGTGTCCTGGCGGGCCGAGCTGAAGAGGACGCTTGTGTCGTCCGCGCTGAAGCTGCTGGGAATGTCGGAAGTGGAGTGGTACGTCAGGCGCCGGGCCTCTCCGCCCTCGGCCGGCATGACGAAGACGTCGAAGTTGCCGAAGCGGTCGGAGGCGAAGGCGATCCATTTTCCGTCGTGGCTCCAGACGGGGGCATAGTCATAGGCTTCGCTGATGGTCAGGGGGAAGGCCTGGCCGCCTGCGGCCGGGACCCTGTAGATGTCGCCCTTGTAGCAGAACAGGATCGTCCCGCCGTCGGGCGAGACGGCCGGATACCGCAGCCAGAGCGGATGGTCCTGGGCCGCGAGCGGGATCGCCCCGGCCAGGACGGCGGTCAGGAGAAGGGACAGAGCGACGGTTTTCAGAGCGGAACGGCGGGAAAACGGCATGGATTCCTCCCTTGGAATAAGAACATCCATTCTAATAGACGTTCGCAGACGGACTTTGGTTCTTCTCGAACGGCGACGAAGGTTCGTGGGGTTCCATTCCATCGTGATCGGCTCTCGCTTCGAGAGAGACATCTTAGTCTCTGCCGGGGAAGAGCTTCAAGGCTTCTTGAGGGGGCGGCGGAAGAATGGATGGGTTGACAGAACCGCCCGGTTCCCTTAAAACTCGCTTATGAATATTAAAGCGAAGACCCGGCCGTTCGTCGCCATCCTGTCCCTGCTGCTCCTTGTGTCCGCCGCCGGCTGTGTCAGCACCGAGAAACGCTACAAGAAGGGCGTAGAGCTCGAGTCCAAGGGCCGGCTCGAGGAGGCGGCCCAGCGGTACGTCGCCGTCCTGGCCAAGGAGCCGGGGCGCGAGGACGCCCGCCAGAGGCTGGCCGAGGTGGGCGCCGAGCTGGTGGACAAATATCTGGCCGCCGCGCGCACCGATGTCGCGGACGGCCGCACCGAAGAGGCCGCCGATGCGCTCGTCTACGTGGACGGCTTGAGGGGCCGGACGGCCCAGGTGGGCGTCACCCTCGCCGTGCCGGACGATTACGCGGACTTCCGCCGGGACACGATCGACGCCGCCGCCCTCGCCCTCTTCCGGCAGGGCGAGGAATACGAGAACGCCGGCCGCTGGCCCGACGCGGCCCGGACATATGAGAGGCTGCACGCCTATCCCCTGACCCGCGACCAGGCCTTCAGGGCCGACGAGGGGCGGGCCCGGGTCTTCCTCCGCTGGGCCGAGCAGGACATGTCGCTCGGGACCTTTCGGGCGGCCTACGGCCACGCCCAGACCGCCCTGGACGTCTTCGGCCCCGACAGTCCGACGGGCGCGGAGGGCCGGGCGATCCAGAAGGCCGCCCTCGACGCCGGGACGCAGACGGTGGCCGTCCTCCCCTTCTGGGCCGACCCGGGCGCCGGAGAGGGGACGCCGCGGGGGCTGGAGGCGAAGCTTTACGACGCGCTCCTCTACGAGCGCATGGACGAGCCGCCGCTCTTCGTCGGACCGATCGACCGAGGCGCCATCCACCGGGAGATGGTCCGGCTGCGCGTCCGGAGCGGCGCCCTCCCGGACCGGACGGCCGCCGAGGTGGGCCGGGCGCTCCGCGCGGATCTCGTCGTGACCGGCTGGCTCGAGTCATACCGGCAGGAGGACGGCGCTCCCGAAGAGATCGCCCGGAAGGCCGTCCTGCGCCGGGACCGGGTGACGCCCGCGGCCTACACCGAGAAGAGATACACGGTCAAGCTGACCGCCGAGGTGATGATCCGCATCGTCGATCCGGTGACCCGGAAGGCGCTGGACGAGGCGCCGGTCTCCGCCCAGGCCTCCGCCCAGTTCCGCCGCGCCGCTTACAACGGGGACTACATGACGCTCGACCTGTCCCGGGAGGAGCGGGCGCTCTTCGACCGTGAGGCCTGGCTCAGGGCCGAGGAGGACCTGCAGAAGCGCCTGGTCGACAATCTGGCCGAAAGGATCGCCCCGGCCCTGTTCGACCGGGTCCTGCGCTTCGTCAGGTGACGCCCACCGTAAGCTCCAGTCCACTTGACGGACCGGCATACGATGGCGACAATGATCGATTAGGGAGGTAGGGAACAATGAAAATCGCGATACTCGGCTCGGGCGGCGTCGGCCAGGATCTTGGGCTCGGTTTCATCGGGCTTGGCCACGAGGTCAAGATGGGCTCCCGCGATCCTCAAAAGAAGGAGATCCGGGAGTGGCTGGTCAAGGCCGGGCCGAAAGCTTCGGCCGGAGGCTTCGGCGAAGCGGCCGCATTCGGGGACCTGGCCGTCCTGGCGACCCAGTGGTCGGGGACGGAGAACGCGCTCCGATTGGCCGGCCCCGCGAACCTGGCCGGCAAGGTGGTCATCGACGCCACCAATCCGCTTCTCTTCCGGCCGGATGCTCCGCCCTCCCTGGCTATCGGCGGGAACGATTCCGCCGGCGAGCAGGTCCAGCGCTGGCTCCCCGGGGCGCGGGTGGTCAAGGCGTTCAACTCCGTCAACCACGCCTTCATGGTCCACCCCTCGCTCCCCGGCGGCCCGCCCGACATGTTCCTATGCGGTGACGACGAGGCCGCCAAGAAGGAGGTCTCTGCGATCTGCCTGGCGTTCGGCTGGGGCGTCATCGACATGGGCGGGCTCGAGGCGGCCAGGCTGCTCGAGCCGCTGGCCCTAATCTACATCCGGCACGCCATCCGGACGGGGACCTGGGACTACGCCTTCAAGCTGCTGAAAAAGTAGGCCCTTCCTTTTTATTCCGCCGGGTCAGGACTCGATCTCCTCGAACATCCCCGTCTTCCTGTTCTTGCGGACCCGGTCCCAGGGCAGGGCCCGGCCGTTCATGACGACGTAGACGCCGGGCGGCAGCACTTGGACAAAGGCCAGGGCCGCGCCGAGGTTGAAGAGCCCGTCGGAGGAGCCGAACTTGTAGGGCACCATCGCGCCGGTGAGGACGACGGTCTTGTCCCGGATCGACGGCCCCAGCAGCCGGGCGGTGACCTCCATCCGGTCGGTCCCGTGGGTGATGAGGATCCGCTTGCGGGGACAGCTCCGGCAATGCTCGAGGATGTTGGCCCGGTCGGCGTCGGACATGTCGAGCGAATCGACCATCATCAGGGTCCGGATCTCGACCCCGAGGCCCGACCGCCCCAGCCGGAGCATTTCGGGCACGTGCGTGTCCTGGAAGTAGAGGTTGCCGGAGAGCTCGTCGTATTCTTTGTCGAACGTTCCTCCGGTGACCAGGATTCGGATACTGCTCATGGTGCGAGGATATTCCAGCCGCGGAGGGGAGTCAAGAAAAAGAATCAACTTGACATCATTATATGTCAAGTGTTATCATATCCTCGGGGAGATCGACCATGGCCATTCACGAGGAAGTGCTCGAGACGGCCCGGCGGATCTGCCGGGAACGCGGGGAAAAGTCCTTCCGGGTCGCGGACATCGTCCACGCCCTGCCCCACTTGA
>JAPKZE010000300.1 GCA_026393955.1 Candidatus Aminicenantota bacterium | reverse complement strand
GCTTCGAGGCGGTGGGGCCCCATCGTGTAGATCCGCTTCAGGTCCTTGGTGACGATGATCGGAGAGTCGGGCATGGGGTCTCGCTTCATGTTTTATTAGAAGTAATAGGCGAGGACGAGCTGGAGGCCCGTTCCCGCGAAGGACGACGATCCCGGCTGGCCGGGGTAGAGGAGCGGCACTTCGGGGTTCCAGTAGAGGATGGCGCTGAAGGACAGCGCGTCGGAGGTCCGCTTCCAGGAGATGAATTTGTAGAGCTCTTCGCCCTTCCAGTCGTAGTAGAAGATCGCGGTCAGCTCGTCGGAGAGGCCGAGAGGGTAGCGGAAGAGCAGGGCCGAGACGCTCTGGGCCTCGCCGGCCGCGAAGGCCGCGGTGCTCGACTCGAGGCGGAAGTGCTCGAAGAGGGCGTTGAGGCCGCGGCCCAGGCCGAAGGTGTAGTCCAGGCCGGCCGTGAGCGACAGCTGGTAGGGCAGGGGCAGCAGGGTCGTCTGCTGGTGGACGAGCGTGCCCTCGAGCCAGAAGCCGAAGCCGAGGTCCCACTTGCCGTCGAGGCCGAAGCGGTCCTCGGGCACGGGCGCGACGGGGAGGGGGGAGTCGGGGGGCGCGGGTTCCATGACCGGCGTGAGCCCGTCGATCGCGGCCTTGCGGTGATGGTAGGACGCGGCCAGCTCGCCCTTGAAGAAGGGGACCTGGATGCGGCCACCGAACTCGGGCGTCTCGTCGTCGGGCGGGGCCAGGTCGAAGCCGCGCCGGGCGTCGTTGCCGTACATGGTCCAGGCCCAGAAGTTGGCGTTGCCTTTCGTGTAGTAACGGAGGAGCAGGGCGTAGACGCCGTCGGTGAGCTGGAGGGGGTCGCGGGGGTCCATGCTGTCGAACCACATCATGGGCCGGAAGAGGGTGGCCGAGCCGAAGCTGACCTTTTGGAGACCGATGCGGGCCTCGAAGCGCGAGGTCGAGAGGCGGAGCCAGGCCCGGTAGGGCTTGATGTCGCCGTCGAGGTCGGCCGGGGCGTTGCCGTAGAGGATAGCCGAGCCGTAGGCGTTGACGGAGGCCTCGGCGTCGACGATGACGCGGGCGTTGGGGCGGGCAGCGGAGGCGGTCGTGAACTTGAGCTCGGGGATCAAGCGCAGGGAGAAGAAGGGCGCGAGGGCCGTGTCGAACCGGGCCGAGGACTGGAGCGAGAGCTGGCCGCCGAGGGAAAAGGCCGGGGTGGAGGACGGCGCCGGTGCCGCGGTCTGTGCCAGGCAGGGGGCGAGGAAGGCCAGAACGGCGAGTAGGGCAAAAGCGGGCTTCCCCATATTGATCCTTTTCCGAACTGCTATTTTTCCACAGGCCTCTGCATGAGTCAATTCGGAAGGGGGGGTACGTGTCCCCGGCTTAACGGACGACGTGATCGGAGTAGGTCTCGACGGCCTCGACCCGAATGTTCTTGATGATGAGCCCGACGTGGATGCGCATGACGGCTTTCGTCATCACCTGGCTGCCTTCGGGGAGGACCCGGAA
>JAPKZE010000229.1 GCA_026393955.1 Candidatus Aminicenantota bacterium | reverse complement strand
GGCCGGCCGGCGGCTCGTTCTCAGCCTCCCGCCCGACCCGGCCAAGGGGGCCAGGGCCCAGGACATCGTCCGGGAGATCTTCGGGATCGAAGACCCGGTCTACGTCCTCCGGAGGGACGCGGTCGTCCTCAAGACCGGCGGAGGCTCCTCCGCACCCGGCGCCGCCGCGGCGGCTGAATCCGATAGGATTCGTCGTGAATATTTCAGGGGAGAATGAACCGTGATCGAATTCGAACTGACGGAAGACCAGATCGCCCTCAGGGACATGGCCCATGAGTTCGCGGCCAACGAGATGCGGCCCAAGGCCGCGGCCTACGACCAGGGCCACGCCTTCCCGGAGGACGTCATGCGCAAGGCCTTCGAGGTCGGCTTCCTGACCTGCACCGTGCCGGCGGAGTACGGCGGCGTCGGCCTGGGCGACCTCGACACGGCCATCGTCAGCGAAGAGCTGGCCTGGGGCTGCGCCGGGATGTACACGACGATGATGGCCAACTCGCTGGCCTTCACGCCCATCCTGCTCTTCGGCACCGACGAGCAAAAGAAGAGGCTCTTCGCGCCCTTTCTCAAGGACATGGCCTTCGCCTCCTATTGCCTGACCGAACGGGAGGCGGGCTCGGACACCTCGGCCATCAAGACGACCGCCCGCAAGGACGGCTCCGATTTCGTCATCAACGGGTCGAAGTGCTTCATCACCAACGGCGGAGTGGCCGGCCTTTACGTCGTTTTCGCCAACTCGCAGCCCCAGAAGGGCCCCCGCGGCCTGAGCGTCTTCGCTGTCCCCCGGGACGCTCCGGGCATCACGGTCGGCAAGGTCGAAGACAAGTTCGGCCACCGGGCCTCGAACACCACGGAGCTGTTCTTCGAAGACGTCCGGATCCCCGCCGCCAACCTGCTCGGGCGCGAGGGCCTGGGCTTCAGCGTCGCCATGCGGACCTTCGACAAGACCCGGGCGGCCGTCGGCGCGGCCGGCGTGGGCATCGCCCGGGCCGCCCTCGAGTACGCCGTGGAATACGCCAAGACACGGGTCCAGTTCGGCAAGCCCATCGCCACGTTCCAGGCCACGGCGTTCAAGCTGGCCCAGATGGCCATGGACGTCGAGGCGGCGCGGCTGATGGTCTGGCGGGCGGCCTGGCTCATGGACAAGGGCAAGCCCAACGGCAAGGAGTCGGCCATGGCCAAGTGCCTGGGCTCCGACGTGGGCATGCGCAACGCCCTGGAGGCCCTCCAGATCTTCGGCGGCTACGGCTACATGAAGGACTACCCGGTCGAGAAGCTCGTCCGGGACGCCAAGCTGCTTCAGATCTACGAAGGGACGAACGAGATCCAGCGCCTGGTCATCTCGCGGGATGTGATCGGCCCGATCCGCAGCCGCTGAGCCGGCCTTCGGACCTCAGAGCCCGAGGATTTTCGCCAGGTCCTCCTCCAGCGATTTCTCGGGCGTTTCGACGATCCGTCCGATCTCGCGGCCATCCACGAAGACGACGAAGGTCGGGACCCTGGCGATCTGCCGCTCCGTGCAGTAAGGCCCCCGCTTGTCCTTGGACTGGGGGACGCCGACGTAGGAGACCTTGAGGAGAGGAGTGTCGGCCAGCTCGAGGATCCTGAAGAAGGCGGGGAGGTGGGCCGCACAGTCCGGGCACCAGCTGCCGAAATAGACCTCCATCCGGACCTCGCGGGCGAGGCCGCGGATCCTGTCCACGACCTCGGGCCGAGGCTGATAGGCGGCGACGGCAACCCGCCAATCCGGCTTCCTTTCGAGGATGGTTTCGCGGGTGACCGGACCGACGATCTCCTCTTCGCCCGCGTAAGACGGAGTTCCGGGCAGC
>JAPKZE010000122.1 GCA_026393955.1 Candidatus Aminicenantota bacterium | reverse complement strand
CCGGACTTGAGCCTCTCCAGCGGGGATTCGAGGGTCGTCTCGAGCTCGCCCGTCTTGAAGGTCCCCAGGTCGCCCTTGGCGTCCTTCATGGGCGGATCGGAAAGCTCGGCCGCCGTGTCGGGGAACGACGCGCCCGACTTGAGCTTGGCGTCGACCGCGGCCTTGAGCGTCTCGACCTCCTCGGCCGTGCGGCCCTCGCCCGCGATGTAGATGGCGTTGAGCTTGTATTGCGTCGGCGTCGTGAACTCGGCCGGGTTCTTCTTGTAGTACTGGACGACCTCCGCGTCCTCGAGGACGATGGACCTCTCGACCTCGGTGTAGAGGACGCCCTGCCGCATCATGCCTTCCTCGTACTGCTTGAGCCAGACCTCGTAGGACATGCCCGATTGCTCGATGGCCCGGCGGAGGTCGGCGTCCGAGGCGATATTGTTGTCGGTCTTGATCTTCTCGAGCATGGCCTTCATCTGCTCCTGGACGTTCAGGCCGAGCTCCTTGGCCTTCTGGAGGAGGAGCATCTCCGTGATCATGGAGTCGAGGAACTCCTTCCTGAGCCGGTCCAGCTGCTGGGTTATCTGCTCCGCCGGGACCTGGGCGGCCTTGAGCTGGGCCTCGGTCATCTGGTACTGGGTCCGGAAGTCGCTCAGGGTGATAACGTCGTCGTTGACGATAGCCACGATCTGCTCGACGACTTCCTGGGCGGGGACGGCGGGCGCCGCCGCGGCCAGGACGCCGGCCAGGGCCAATCCGGTCATGATCTTTTTCATGTTCATTCGTCCGACCTCTGGTAAGTGAAGAATAGGTTCCCGGGGAGGCTCTCCCAGCTCAGGGTATCCTTGAGCCCGTCCAGGTGGCTGGCCAGGGCCTCCTTCATCTTCTGGGCCATGAGGCGCTGCTGGATCTCCGGAGCCGCCTCGCTCGCCGTAAGGAGGGCCGGCGGCAGTTTCCGGTCCAGCCGGAAGATATGGAAGCCGTAGGACGACTCGACGACCTGGCTCGTCCGCCCCTCGTCGAGCGCGAAGATGGCCTTTTCCATGTCGGCGGGGAGGTCCCCCTGCCGGAAGACGCCCATGACCCCGCCGCGGGACGCCTCGGGCCCGATGGACTCCTCGACGGCGATCTTGCGGAACTCCGGCTCGCCGAACCGGTCGAGCCGCCGCAGCACCGAGACCGCCTTCTCCTCGGTGTCGACGAGGATCTGGCTGACCTGGATCCGGCCCTGCTGCAGGAAGTCCTTCTTGTGCCGCTCGTAGTAGTCGAGGACCTCGGCCTCTTCGACGCGGATGTCGCGCACGACGAGGTAGGTGTATTTCTCGACCAGGATCCGGTCGAAGGCGCCCTCGGGAGGCGCCGCATCGGCCTCGTCCTGCGGGCCGGCGGCGACGGCGTACTTGGCCAGGGCTTCCCTCTTCTCCTCTTCGGTCAGGGAGATGCCGCGCTGCCGGGCGGCCTCGAGGAGGATCGTCTCGTCGACGAAGCGGTCGAAGAGCCGGCTCAGGGATTCGTCCGGCAGCCCTTTGGCTTCGGCGCCCGTGGCCCGGAGATAGTCCTTGAGGTCCGCATTGAAGAACTCGCTCTTTTCGACGCGCAGGACCGGGTGTCCCCGGAGCGTGCCCTGGACCAGGCCGGCGACGCGGGAGACGGGACCGCGGCCGTCGTCGCGTCCGCAGGCGGAGGCGGCCAGGAGGACTAGCGCGGCCAGGGCCGTCCCCGCCGTCCGTCGCCCGCCGCCCTTCCTGTTGTAGCCGTACATCTTTTTTAGTATCAACTCATTATA